>CAZPCR010000081.1:0-9796 GCA_964585035.1 uncultured Anaerolineaceae bacterium | reverse complement strand
CGAAGGAACACGATTTTGAGTCGTGCGCGTCTGCCTGTTCCGCCACTTCGGCTCACGCTTGAAGTATAACCAACCCCTCCAACAAGGTCAAGATGAAACTCGGAATTATCGGATTACCCCAATCAGGAAAGACCACCATCTTCAACGCGCTCACGCGCGGCAACACACCGACCACCGCCAGCGCGGGCCGCTTCGAAGTCCATACCGCTGTGGTGGACGTCCCTGACCCGCGCGTAGACAAGCTCTCAGCGATGTTCAAGCCCAAGAAGACCATCTATGCCAAGGTGACGTATGCGGATATCGCAGGGCTGGAAGGCGGCGTGGCGAAAAGCGGGATTTCAGGCCAACTGTTGAACCAGCTCACGCAAATGGACGGCTTCCTGCTGATTGCGCGGGCTTTTCCCGACGAGAGCGTGCCGCATCCCGCGGGGAGCGTGGACGCGAAACGCGACGCCGAGTCGATGCTGGGCGAGCTGCTGCTCAACGACCTGATCACCGTCGAGCGCAAGCTGGAACGCCTGGTGGAGGAACGCAAGAAGGGCGGGACAGATAAAGTCCTCAACGAGCGCCAGACGGCACTGTTCACCCGCCTGCACGAAGCCTTGAACGCAGGCACACACTTGCGCAAGCTGGAGTTCAACGCGGAAGAGTCACGCGAGCTGGCCTCTTTCGGTCTGCTGACGCGCAAACCGATCCTGACCGTATTCAATTCAGGCGAAAGCGGACCTGCTCCGGCCATGGAACTCGACCACCCTTCCGTATCCGTGATGGGCAAGCTTGAAATGGAGATCGCCCAGCTCAGCCCGGAAGATGCCGCGCTCTTTATGAAGGAATACGGCATCGAGGAACTAAGCCTGAGCCGGATGATCAAACTGTCTTATGACCTGCTGCAACAGCAATCGTTCTTTACCGTTGGCGAAGACGAAGTCCGTGCCTGGACCGTGCAGCGCGACGCGCCGGCCGTCGAGGCGGCAGGAGCCATCCATACCGACATACAACGGGGTTTTGTGCGCGCCGAAGTGGTGGCGTATGAGGACTTGATCGCACTGGGCGGGATGACGGAGGCCAAAGCCAAAGGCAAGCTGAGACTGGAAGGCAAGGAATATCCAGTCAAGGATGGCGACATCATGCACGTGCGTTTCAATCTGTAATATGTGAGATTAAGAGACAATCTAGAATTGAACAAACTTTCTTAATCTTCGATCAAGGTTTCTTGGATGGGTCTCTATTATGAGACTAACTACTTCTTACCCAATGTCGGACCTGTTCATGGGTGGAATCCTTAGGGCTTGGCCTTCTTCGAAGGTTTCGCCTTACCAGAACTGTTGAGGGCCACCACCTGGCGTATGAGAGCCTTGAAGGCGGCCTCGTTAATTTTTTCTCCTTCATGGATGTCGATCGCACGCCAGGCGTTGCCTGTAAGGCTAGCGTTGAATAGTCCGGAAGGGTCCTTAAGCGAAGCGCCCTTGGAGAAAGTCAGCTTCACGGCGCTCTTGTAAGTTTCGCCGGTGCAGATCAGTCCATCGTGATACCAAACCGGAACGCCTCTCCACTTCCACTCCTCGACCACTTCAGGGTCAGCCTTTTTGATGAGAGCGCGGACATGGGCCAGTGCCTTGCCCCTCCAGTCGTCAAGTTCCTTGATCCTGGCGTCGATCAGCCGGGAAGGAGATTCGCCATTGGTCTTTGCGCTCTTTTTCATATTATTTGCACCTCATTCGGTGTATAGGAGTTTCCCATTATCTTACAGTTACCGTCCATTTCCCCGCTAAGATCATAGCACGACTTTATGTTAAACGGATTAAACCATAGAAAACCGATACCTTTTTATATCGAATAACAAAAACGCCTTTTTGAAGAGGGCGTTTTTGTTATTGACGTATATAATATTTACAAAATCTCATATAGTATTTCCATGATGAAAGGAATCTGACGTGTTCATCACAGCCACCCTTAATCCCTGCCCCAGTGCAAAAATCCAAAGCTGCGTTCTACACGCTAACAAGTGACATATGACGACTTATACACAAACTCATTGGGACCTGTCCGAACTTTTCTCCGGGGTCGACGCCCCGGAACTGGAGTCAGCCTTCGATCAAGTGGAGGAGCAGGTGACAGCATTCGAAGGAGCACGCGGCAGGCTGAAACCCGATATGGAAGCGGGCGCGTTCCTCGAGATCGTAAACGCCTCGGAAGCCATGATCCGCGTCCTCAGTAAACTCTATGCTTTTGCCAGCCTGTCCTTCGCGGCGGACACACAGGACCAGACTGCGCAGGCGCTAGTGGGACGTCTCGATCAATTTGCTGCGGAAATGCAAAATCGCACTCTATTCTTCAACCTGTGGTGGAAGGAACTGGACGATAAAAACGCCCGGCGCCTGATGGATGCCGCAGGGGATACGCGTTATTACCTGGAGCAGGTACGCCTTTTCAAACCGCATACCTTGAGCGAGTCGGAAGAAAAGATCATCAATCTCAAAAACGTAACGGGGCCCAGCGCGCTGGCCACACTATACGACTCGATCACGAACCGTTACACATTCAAGCTCGAAGTGGACGGGGACGTCAAAGAGCTGACGCTGAACGAACTGAACGCGTACCGCTACAGCTCCGACCCGGATGTGCGGGCGCGCAGCTACCAGGAACAAGCGCGGGTTTACAGCGCCGATGGGCCGATCCTGGGGCAGATGTACCAAACCCTGGTGCGCGATTGGCATAATGAGAACATATCACTGCGCAAGTTCTCGAGCGCCATCGCAGCGCGCAACCTGGGCAACGACATTCCCGACGAAGCGGTGGACACGCTGCTGGAAACATCCAGAAAGAATGCAAAGACATTCCAGCGCTATTTCAAACTAAAAGCAAAGCACCTGGGCATGGAGAAACTGCGCCGCTACGATATTTATGCGCCGGTCGCGGCCGCGCAGAAAAAATTCGAGTTCGAGGCGGCCGCCCAAATGGTGTTCGAGGCGTTCGCGTCCTTCGACCCGAAATTTGCAGAGATGGCACGGCGCGTTTTCGATAAGAACCACCTGGACAGCGAGACCCGCAAGGGGAAAGACGGCGGCGCGTTCTGCGCGTCGGTCGTGCCAGAAATGACGCCTTATGTTCTGCTCAATTACCAGGGGCGGCCGCGCGATGTGGCAGTCATGGCACACGAACTGGGACATGCCGTCCATTCGATGCTGGCGGAAAAGCACAGCACGTTCACGTTCCAGGCATCCCTGCCGCTGGCGGAGACGGCCTCCACCTTCGGCGAAATGATGCTGACCGATAAGCTGCTGGCCGAGGAGAGCGACGAGGCTGTCCGCAAAGAGATCCTGTTCAAGCAGGCGGACGATGCGTATGCCACGATCATGCGCCAGACCTATTTTGCTTTGTTCGAAAAACAGGCGCATGACCTGGTACAAAAGAACGCGTCTGTGGACGAGATCTCGGCGGCATATCTTGAAAACCTGCACGAACAGTTCGGTGACTCGCTCGACGTCAGCGACGAATTCAAGTGGGAGTGGGTCTCGATCCCGCACATTTATCACACACCATTCTATGTGTATGCCTATGCTTTCGGGCAACTGCTGGTGCTTTCGCTCTACCAGCAATTCAAAGCGGAAGGCGGATCATTCAAGCCGAAATATCTTAAGATCCTATCGGCGGGAGGATCGGAAGCCCCGGCAAAGGTACTGGCCGAGGCGGGCATAGACATCCGCTCGGCGAAGTTCTGGCAGGGTGGGTTCGATATACTCGATACGCTGGTCAGTGAGTTGGAGCAATTAAAATAGTAAGTGAAAAGAGACGAACTAATGACGTTAGGAAAAAAATTAATTAAATCGAGGGGTAAGTTGAACACCCCGACGCCACACAGCGCGGATGGACAGCGTGTCGCTGATATTGGTCGTTGGGTCGCCATCGACCAGCAGCAGGTCAGCGCGGGCTCCGGGAGCGATACGGCCTCGGTCCCCAAGTCCGAACCGGCGTGCGGGAGTGGCAGTGGCAGCCCGGAGCGCCTCGATAGGCGTCAGTCCAGCTGCCACCAGCAACTGAAGTTCGTGGTGCAGGCTGGCACCGTGGGCGAGGCCGCCGAGGATCGGTAAAGGATCTGATACATCACAGCCCGCAAGAATGTCCACGCCCGCCTTGTGGAGGGCCATGACGCCAGCGTAAACATCGTTGAGGTTTCCCTGGGGATAAACATTCGCGCTTCTGGAGAGGGACTCAAGCCATTTCCTGCTCAGTCTGGAACTTACGCGTTTGTCGGTGGCGAGGGCAGATGCGTTATTTCCAACGGCAGTTGAGATTGTCACCAGGGTGGGGATAACAAACGCACCGGACGATGAAATGGCAGCGACAAACTCGGGGGTAGGCTGGCGGTCAAAAAACAAGTGTGCCAGGCCATCCACTCCGGCGGCAATGGCTTGCTGGCCCCCTTTGAGGGTCGTCACATGAGCGATGGCCATTTTATTAAGCCTATGAGCTTCCTTCACGGCCGCACGGAGGGTCTCGTCATCTAATACCGGAAGTCCGGGGAAACCGATAGTGGATCCATCCTCAATGAAGATCTTGATATAGTCGGCTCCTTCGGCCACCTGTTTATCTACGAATTTAACTGCCTCGTCAGGAGTCTGGACAAACCGAAAGAAAAACGGAAACAGTAAGCGTATAAGCAGGTTGTTGCTTGAAGTCATATATTGAGTGGGGTGTCCTCCTTTAGGAGTAATACCCATTCCGGGGGAACGCACATCAGCAATATCGTTCCTTTCAGATACTTCCTTGCGTTGTTTAGCCGACCAATGGCCCTGCATATCCAACTCTGTGGTAACGCCAAATTTCAGGGCATCACGCAGACCGTTTACGTCGGTATGCACATGGGAGTCGATCAGGCCTGGCATCAAGGTTCCGCCTTTAGCATCGATGATGGTTGCACCGGCTGGTACGGCGCCACCCACAGAACGTATATGCATCCCTTCGATTACAACGGACCGGTCTTTGATAACGCGCTCTCCATCGAAGACACGCGTGTTGGTGATGGCGGTAATCGCATCCGTATTAATTTCCTGATCAACCTTCTTCATATATTTTTCCTCTTCCTGACCAACGCAATGTAATTTTGTATGCGAGCGTTTATGAAATCTGTACGGAAGTATAGGATCCGGTTGTAAACTGAGTGTGAACAGGAAAGGGAGAGAACATAACAAGCCATTGGTGGGAGAGTAAAGGATGGATTTACGGGTAAATGACCGGTTGTAAGGTGTGAAACTTGACAAATCTTAATTATTACATTAACATGTAATTATATTTATATCTAATTAGATATGTATCTAATATATAAGAAAGGAGATCGTTATGATGAATCCTTATTTCCAATTCCCGCCTGAAAAAGCGGAAAAGAAACAAACGGAAATGAACGAGGCTCTTGCGGCACAGGTAGAAGAACAACTGGCTTGGAATGCGTCTTCCAAGCGTGTGGGTAAAGGCTTGTTTACAGGTAATTTGTTGGTTAAAATGAATAAAAAATTGACCAAACGACAAATCGAATTGAAAACAAGCAAGGAACACGCATGACGGAGGATGACTTACCGGCTGCCGGACCGACCCTCTCCTGGGATGTTGGCACCGCGTACGAATTCTTCGTCAGCCTGTTCGTCATTCACGAACCTGAAAGCTATGACTTGCGCCCTTCCTGGGCGGCCAAGATACGTTCGCGCATCCCGACGACCGAGCGAACGTTTCTCGAGGAAACTTTAGATTTCATCCATTTCCCGCTGGCCTGGCTCTACAGCCTGCCCCAGCCCAAGAACGCCATTACCGTCTTGTATGCACTCCAGCAAATCCCGCCAGTCCAACGCGGCAGGGTGATATTTGATCTCGATGCCGGGAACAGACCGGAATCCAAATACCTGTTGGATATCGCCGAACGTCGGAGTTGGAATAAAAACGACCTGGCCACACTGTATCCGATCCTGCAAACATATGGGCACAAGCCCGATGAACAAAGCCTGATCAAATTCCTGAACTGGTGGGTGCGCCCGGAGGATTTCGGGAACCTGCTGCTTTCTTCCTTACAGGCTTACTATCAGGCCTTCTTCGAACAGGAAGAAAAACGGGTGGGGCCCGTGCTCGAACTCGGGATGGAACATGCCAAACAACTGGCAGGGCTGCTATCCATTCCCAACCTTATGGCCGAACTCTCGCAGGGTGTCCGCTTTACGGAGGAACTGGGTAAGGAACTGATCATCGTCCCGACATACTGGATGACGCCGCTCGTGAGCCTGGAGAAGATCAATAATGAAAAAAAGATGTTCCTGTGGGGCGCCAGGCCCTCGACCATGTCTGCCATCCCCGGGGAACTCGTGCCAGACGGTCTGCTCATCAGCCTAAAGGCGCTGGCCGACCCCACACGCTTGAAAATCCTTTGGTATCTTAACCAGGAAGAGCTAACACCGTCCGAACTTTCGCGCCGGTTGAATTTACGCGCTCCCACCATGACCCACCACCTGAAGGAACTGCGCCTGGCGGGTCTGGTCAACCTTACATTCCACGGCCAGGAAAAGCTTTACCGCGCCAGACTGGAGGCGCTGGATGTGATGCAGAGCGATCTGAAGGGGTTTTTAAAAAACATGGCGGGCAATGGTGCTCCATAGAGTTTTGCGATAATTCATTGATCATCGGAAATGATTTCATTGGCATCCGATAAAGGTTCTGCCATCCCACCTGATTGGACAAAGGATAATATCGTGTAGATTGCCAATATGACCAACAAGGCGGGAAGGTCATTTCGTATTATTTCCGGTTTCACTCTATATGAATACAGGGTCGATGAATAGACCATGGAAAGAACAAAAACCAACAAAGAAACCAGCGATCTATTTCTACCGCCCTGTCTTTCAAGGATGGCCGGGAGCGATAATGCCAAAGAAGCCGGTAATATGGACAATTTATAATCAAAACTTATTGAAGGAATAATCAAGGCTCCAACTACGCAGGCCATGAAAACGAAGGGATCAAAACCACTTCCATTTCCTTTATAAGCCCGCCCCAGAATGATTACAAAGCAAAGAACAAAAAAAGCAAACAGCAGGAATTGGAAGACCCCATCGTTGGCTTCAAGCCACAAGAAAAAGCCTTGTTGCGGCAACAGACCCGATGACAGGAAAAGAGCTGCAAAGGAACTGATCGAAATATTATTTGGGGGTCCGAATATAAGCCCATGCAAATTTATGTAGTATCCGATTGTCTGCCTTACAGGATCCAATCCAAATATAAAAAGAGCCGCGATATTAAAAATCCCCAATCCCACAAACCGCTTGAGATTATCCTTCCAATCCGACCAGTCTTCAATCAAAGCAAAAACAAAGATGGCGGGAAAGAGTTTTAATTGTACTGAGATCGTAAATAACAAATACGCCAATCCACGGCGCCGCGGGTAATGATGGAATATATAAATCGCGATCAAACAGAAGGTAAACGCTATTAAATTCCACTGACCCCGCTCTATTTCAAACTGCAAACCGTACGAGACCATGCCAGTGACGAAAACGAGCATTGCGATAGCAGATATGCTCTTTTGTGCGCTCATCCAAAAAGGCAGGATCAAGGTTGTCAATATATAACAAATAAGGATGATGCACGTAAGGATCTTATAACCTGCTCCATAGTTCAATAATGTAAACGGCGCAAAAAAGACCAGGGTAAATGGCGGGTAAATGACGAGCGGGAAGGTTCTGGTGTGCAGCCAAGTGGAGCTAAGAAGCACAATCCCCCTGAAATCATGACCGATGGGAGATAAAACGGGAATATACTGATTAAATTGCATATTATGCGATGGGTCAAAAAATACGGGTTGGATAAAGAACAAAAGGAAGGTAACGAAAAAACCCACCAGGACCCACGTCAAAAGTGACAGTTTCAGGAGACCCTCTTTTATTCGCTGATAAAAATTATTCATCATGGTTTACAGGATTTTACAACATAAAAGTAAAAAACAATAACCTAAGAACCTGCGACTATTCGGACCCGCGTTGTTGATATGGGGAAATGTATTTTAATTTCGCCATCCCCGCATCCTTTAATAAACGGCAATTTATAAATACCGCATTGGATGGCTCGCGATCCAATGCGGTATTTATAAAAGTCATTATTCCATTGCGATCGAAGCCGGAGTGGCGGCTTCGATCAGGTATGAGGTTCTGCTAGCTCATCAATTTGTCGAACTGTTCAAAACTTACAGCCGGGGAGGTCTTAAAGGAAATGCCGAGCAATTTTGTCATGGCTGCCGAAAGCTGCATGGCGCGCTCGTTATCGGGCAGTTCCACAACGACAACGACATCCACCCCTCCGAGCAGGGCATAGCCGGCCTTTATCTCCCCGCCGTACTTCTTGACCAGAGCGTCGGCTTGTTTCGAGCGTTTGGCGCTGATGGCCTTGACGGCCTCCACTGAATATTTGCCTAACATTACATATGTAGCCATATCTCTCTCCTTGTAGCGAAATGTATTTAAAGTAGTATAGGGCAAACGCCGGTCAGATTCAATACCCCCGTGCATGGAATAGGCCAGGCCAGGATATGAATTATCACCTTCTCCACAGACCGGTATACTTTTTGCGATACTTAAGGTCATCTTCCGTTTCGATCAATTCCAGGGCCTTCCCTTTTACTTTCTCATCACCGGTTTCGTCGTACACATTCCTGAGGCTTTGAATGATATCGAAGCGGATCAGGGTGCAGTTCTTCTCGGCAATGCACTCCTTGAACCTGTGCGCCAGACCTTCCACTAACATCTTGCGTTGTTTCGTACCGGCGGCGCCCACTTTCCACAGCGACTGCATGCAGTGCCGGGCGGTGACGAACCTCTCATCCTTCGTTACGGCCAGCAAACGAGTAAAGTCCTTCAACATCCTTTCTTGGGGGTCGCTTTTGGCCAGGTTGCACAGCACCTGGGCTGCAATTGCCCGGCGGTGGTTGTCCTTGTGGGTTAAGCTTTTCAGCATCTCATCCCACACATCGTACGCCCAATCGACCGGCCCGTCGGTTGTCTTGAGAATGTGGAGAAAGGCCCGGTTTTGGATCTCTTTATCATCGGACCACAGATCGGAGAGGTTTGATTGCGTACCTTTGTCCATTATCATCTCATATACCGATAATAAGCCCTTCGACTTTGCAACCGCCGGATGGAACATCTTCAGGGATTATTTCCACTTAAGGTGGTTACGGACCGGTCTTAAGTTTGAATTGATAGACGAGGCGGTCGCCGGAATTAAAGCTGCCGGGGTTATAGCTTACCGCGCCGAGCGGTTCCCAGGACCTGGAGCACAACTGCTTTATCAGCCACCATCCAACTTCAACATCTTTTCCTGCGAAACCCTTTATTTCATAGCCGTAGATGTCATCATTCGCAGAATGGGGAGTGGTCTTTAAATTAGGGAAGTTTTTCTGGAGGTCGTCAAGCAAACTTTGGAGTGTTACGGCATGTGTACATTGAAGCTCAACAAGACCTGCGGAGTAACTCAATTCGGCAAAATCATAGCTGTCCATTTTCGCTCCTGCAAATAGTTTATTGTAGTATATAACAAAACCCCGCCTTACATATTGGGGAAAGGCAATTTTTTGATGTCAATCTTCCTCGCCGAGGACGTGAATCTCGAATCGAACGGTTCGAATTTCATATCCTACAGAGTACTGCATAATTACAGAGTACTGTGTTCTTCAGTATCTTAACTAATTTTTTGTTTTTCACCCTATAAATGATCAAAAAAAGTTTACAAGGTACTGCGAAGCGCTAAGCGAGCAGTAGAGATTTAT
>CAZPCR010000080.1:0-9828 GCA_964585035.1 uncultured Anaerolineaceae bacterium | reverse complement strand
ATGGGCTTGAAGACAGGGTGCTTTTTTCCTCCTTCAGCGGCGCCAATCTCAAGAAGGCCTTCCGGCTTTTGCCACTCGTTCCGCGCGGGCTGCTGGCTTTTGAGGGCTGGGCCGGTGCATGGGCGCGTTCGTTTGGCTTCACTTTCGGTGAGTACGCCGCACTGCATCCCTCCATCCACGATGTGGATATGCAGCAAATCCAACGTGTGCATCGGCTGAAGCGGCGCGTCCACACCTGGACGGCGAACAATATTGAAGAGATCAAGCAGCTCAAAGAATGGGGCGCGGATGGTATCTACACAGACAATCCCCTGATGGCCTTACAGGCACTTGGGAGGCGGGCGTGATTCCGTATGAATGGTTCGAACAGGCGGAAGTACGCATTGCGCCGCACATCCAGAAAACGCCGCTCACATACGATATCAAACGGGGCCTTGTAATTAAATGGGAAAACCATCAAATTACAGGTTCATTCAAACCGCGCGGGGCGCTAAACAAAGTATTGTGCATGGCAGATTGGGAACGCGCAGGCGGGCTGGTGGCGGCCTCAGCCGGCAACCATGGACAAGGCGTTGCCCTGGCGGGTCGAATAACCGGCGCAGAGGTGGAAGTTTTTGTTTCCGAACATGCGGTTCCCGCGAAAGTTGAGGCCATGCGGAACCTCGGTGCTAAAATATCCTTTGTTAAAGGAGGATATTCAGAGGCGGAATCTGCAGGACGCGAATACGCCCTGGCGCAGCATAAAGTATTTATCTCGCCTTATAATGATGGGCAGGTCATTGCAGGCCAGGGAACCATAGGGCTGGAGGTGCTGCGCGAATTCAACCAACCTGCTGCAACCTGGATCGTTCCCACCGGCGGCGGTGGATTAATTTCCGCTCTCGGCGTAATTTTGAACAAACAAACACCTCGTCCCAGATTGATCGGGGTACAGGCAGCGGCCTCCCCGTTCACCTACAGCCTCTTTCATAACCATAGCCAAACGGGTGTTGAGGACCTGCCGACACTGGCAGATGGTCTGAGCGGCGCTGTGGAACAAAGCTCCGTGACGATCCCGATGATCGATAAATATGTGGATGATTTCTTTGTTGTATCTGAGGAGGAGATCGAACGGGCGATGGCGTTTACCTGGGCGATCTATCACGAAAAGATCGAGGGTTCGGCTGCGGTGGGTATCGCAGCATTCCTGGCAGGGAAAATCAAGGAGAAACCGTCTGTTGTGATCATATCCGGTGGGAATGTCCAGCCTGAATTGCATGAGAAGATCGCTGCGCGCTTTGCAGGAGTGGAATGGAATTGAAGCGAGTTTTTCTGGCCGTAATGCTGTCGGTTATGGTCCTGACCTCAGCCAGCCACCCATCCAATGCCAAGGCTCAATCGGCCACGCCTTCCACCAACGCCCGTCAATTACTAGAAGGGATGACGCCGGAAGAGCGTGTGGGTCAGTTGTTCCTGGTGACGTTCACAGGGACCGACACAACCGATAAATCACAGATCTATGATTTGATCGTTCAACACCATATCGGCGGGGTCGTCTTGCAGGCAGCCAACGATAATTTTGTGGCCCCCCCCAATACGATTTCTGCGGCTTACCAGTTGACCACCAGCCTGCAGCAGATCGAATGGAACAATTCAATCAACCCTCCCGACGACACTCAAACCGGCCTTCCAATTCCACACACGTATGTGCCTCTATTCATCGGCATGTCCCAGGATGGGAATGGGCCACCAGGCGATCAGATTTTAAGCGGCCTGACGCCGCTCCCTTCAGAAATGTCCATCGGCGCGACATGGTCACCTGACCTGGCCAATAGCGTAGGTGCTGTGATGGGGAAGGAATTCTCTGCACTCGGTATAAACATGTATTTTGGCCCATCATTGGACGTGCTGGATTCCCCCAGTGTTTCCTCGACCAACGATCTGGGTTCAAGCGTTTTTGGCGGTGACCCATATTGGGTTAGCGTAATGAGCAGCGCTTACATCAGCGGCCTGCACACCGGTTCACAAAACCGGCTAATGGTCATCGCAAAACATTTTCCAGGAACTGGCAGCGCCGATCGATCCAATGAAGAGGAAGTGGCGACAGTCCGCAAATCCCTAGACCAGTTGAAACAAATTGAATTGGCTCCTTTTTTTGCCGTAACAGGCAACGCTGCTTCCCCTGAGGCGAAGGCTGACGGCTTGCTCGTTTCGCACATTCGTTATCAGGGATTTCAAGGGAATATCCGGGCGACAACACGCCCTATTAGTTTCGATGCGCAGGCGCTTTCCTCGATCCTCAGCCTGCCGCCGTTTGCATCCTGGCGGACTAACGGCGGCCTGACCGTGAGCGATGACCTAGGTACGAAAGCAGTCCGCCAATTTTATACGACGGGAAGTGATTTCCCGGCCCGTACCGTGGCACGTGACGCATTTGTGGCTGGAAATGACCTGCTTTATCTCGGCAACATAGTTTCTAGCGATGTACCGGATAATTATTCAACTGTTTTAGAAACCCTGGATTATTTTTCACAAAAATACAGATCGGATCCGGCTTTTGCGCAGAGTGTGGATACATCCGTGCTTCGCATCCTGTCTCTCAAGGAACATTTATACGGCTCATTTAATTACCAGACTGTACAGACACCTTCCTATGGTTTGAGTGACCTGGGCAATTCACAGGATGTGACTTTGAATGTAGCTCGCGACGCAGCAACCCTGCTCAGCCCGAGTGCGCAGGACCTGGCGACACTCCTCACAGCCCCGCCAAAAGTGCGCGACCGGATCATATTTTTCACAGACACTTCGCAGTTCCAACAGTGCAGCAAATGTGCAGCCCAATCAGGATTAGCATTCGATGCTCTCCAATCCGCGATCGTAAAGCTGTATGGCCCGCAAAGCGGTAACCAGACTTCATCATCCTTCCGTTTATCTTCCTATTCATTTGACGACCTGAACAATTACATGGCGGGAAAAAGCCCCCCTTATCTTCAAGACGACCTGAGCGGGGCAAGCTGGGTGATCCTATCATTAACAGGTTCCGATCGAAACCAGGAACAGGTTATCAGGAATTTTCTTTCGGGGCAGCAGGACCTGCTGCGCGCCAAACACGTCATTCTTTTCGCTTTTGGAGCGCCGTATTATCTCGATGCAACAGATATTTCACAGCTTACGGCATATTATGCGTTATACAGCCAGGAACCTCCATTTGTTGAAGTGGCTGCGCGATTGTTATTTCAGGAATTAACCCCTTCGGGCGCATCGCCTGTTTCCATTCCTGGACTGGGATACGACCTGATCTCCATAACGGCACCCGACCCGGACCAGATCATCACACTTATTTTGGACATCTCGGCGGCCTCCGGCGCAACGAATGTTCCCACACCCCAGGCAACACCGGTGCCGCTTTTCAAGATCGGCGATACGATCGCCATTCGAACCGGTACGATCAAGGACCATAACGGACAACCTGTTCCAGACGGAACCGTCGTGCATTTCACAATGAATCTAACAGGAGAGGGGGGCGGTATTTTACAACAGGCGGATGCGGTTACGACACTGGGTGTGGCGCGCATATCCTTTGGATTGGATAAACCCGGTCTACTTCAAATCCGCGCCACGAGCGATCCGGCGTTGGTGTCTGAAGTCCTCCAACTCGACGTCTCCAGCGGAGGCCAGCCGGCGGCTGTGACGGTGATCGTCCCTGAACTTACTCCGGAAGTAGCACCGCAAGCGGTCCATACGCCGCCACCGGCGGAGAATGAGTTTATAACTCCCGAGGGAACGCCGCGTTTGACTGCATGGCTGTTAATTATATTGATGCTTCTGGCTGGGGCGGTACTGGTTACCTTTGCCGGTATACAGATGGAAAGCTCGCGTTGGGGAATTCGCTGGGGGTTATGCGCACTGGCGGGAGGTCTATTGACATACAATTATATGGCGCTCGGCCTACCAGGCAGCGCAAGCTTTACGACCTCCAATGGGTTCGGAGGCATTGTGTTTGTTACGATTTTAGGATTATTGGCCGGGTGGGGAGCAGGCTGGCTTTGGTCAGAACGACCATAGCGATAGGTAAAAAATTACAACAAAGAATAAGAAGTGTGAGTTTTTATAATTAATGCAGGATGGTGGCCAGAAAGCTTAAGAGCAGGAGACCGACAGTCGTCCATGTGAGAATCGAATCGGTTTGCACGTGGAAGAGATCCAACCTGGGTATCTCAAATGCGGATTGAGGCGGCAACGACCTGCTCGGCATGGCGCCTCCACTGAACAGGTAATTGTTCAATATCTCAATCGACGCCGGGCGTTCATCGGGGTGCAGAGCCATGGCCCATAAAACGGCCTTCTCGGTACGCGCACTGATGGACGCATTTATCTCACGCGGTGAGACAAGGCTGGATGGTTGAATGAATCGTTTGCGTGCATCCGGGGGAGGCTCGTTGGTCAATAAATGATAAAGCGTGGCGCCGAAGGAATAAATATCCGAGCGCATATCGGTATGAGTCTCGTCGCTGCCATATTGTTCCAAAGGCGTATAAAGGGCCGTACCCTGCCCCTGAATGACGGTGATGGTCATTTCCTCGTCAGGTGTCATGATCTTTACGAGGCCAAAATCAACGAGCTTGAGCAAACTGCTGGGCGTGATCTTGAGGTTGCTCGGTTTGATATCGCGATGGACAATGGGCGGCTGCTGGCCGTGCAGATAAGCGAGCGCATTGGAGAGTTGAAAGGCCCAGCCCAGCACCTGATTTTCGGAGAGAAAGGTCTTGTTGCGGCGGGCTTCGAGCATGATGGTACGCAGATCATCGCCGGGGACGTAATCCATGACAAGATAATCGCGCAGATCGTTGGAGAAGAAATCCGAGACTTTGGGCAGGTTGGGGTGATCGAGGCGCGCGAGAATGGTGGCCTCGCGCAGGAACTGCTGACGGGCCTCTTCGAGAATATTTTCGGGCATGTCGCGATCGTACTCCACTTCTTTCAGAGCACACAGGCGTCCTTCCAGCCGCAAATCATCGGCCAGATAAATGGAGCCTGCGCCGCCTTGTCCGACCCTTTCACGGACCTTATAGCGGCCTCGCAAGACCTCGTTATTCTTCAGCGAAAGGGGCATCTTCTCCTTTCGGTTTAGATGTCATTACGGCGCACTCTCATCATCATTATGCGAGGCAATGACACCACTCCCGTGCATTTCATCTCGGCGTAGAATGTGCACAGAAACCAAATTTATGCTATATTATAAACGTCTTTGTTTACGTTTCGGCTTTCACTCTTGAGGGTTTAATAAATGGCCCGTACCGAAGAATTCCCCATGCTTGTTGCACAAGAAGGTCCCCTGAAAGGTCAGCGGTGGCCAATGAGTCGTACAATGGTCATCGGGCGCGAGGCCACCTGTGAGGTCGTTATTCCCGACCGGCAAATCTCACGTTTCCATGCCCGTCTCACCCTGACTCCCGAAGGCATCATCCTCGAGGACCTCGGCAGCAAGAATGGCACGCACCATAATGGCAACCTGCTTAGCGCACCGGTGATGCTGCAGGACGGTGATGTGGTGCAGATCAGTTACGTCCAGGAATTCATGTTCTTTACTTCGGATGCCACCGTGCCCCTAACGGAGGGCATGGGCAGGCCGGGTCGTCTCGTGATGGACCAGAAATCGCGCCGGGTTTGGGTCAATCAACAAATGCTCGTCCCGCCACTCTCGGCTCAGCAATTTAAACTATTGTGGCTGCTTTATGAAAGCTCCGGACAGGTTATCAGCCGCGCGGACCTGGTCACCACGGTTTGGGGCGAAGAACAGGCTTCCGGTGTTTCGGACCAGGCCTTGGATGCGCTTATCCGCCGCCTGCGCGACCGCTTAAGTGTATTGGATCCCAAGCAGCAGTATATTGCCACTGTACGCGGACACGGTGTGCGCATGGATAATCCACCTGTTTAAAAAAACCAACCATAAAGATGTTGGGAACCTTTTAGGTTATATAATATCTTTATGGTCGATAGCCAACTTCCTTTAGAAAATGTAATTGTGGGGGATTCTGTCGAGGTCCTTAACTCGCTTCCCGCAAAATCAGTGGACCTGGTTTTTGCCGACCCACCTTACAATTTACAGTTGTCTAAGGAACTTTATCGTCCCAATATGACACGTGTGGACGGAGTGGATGATCCCTGGGACCAATTCGAGAGCCTCGAAGAATATGATGCATTCACACGTGCGTGGCTTTTGGCCTGCCGACGGGTATTAAAGGATTCGGGGACAATATGGGTAATCGGTTCTTATCACAATATCTATCGGGTCGGTTCAATCATGCAGGACCTGGGTTACTGGTTTCTCAACGACGTGGTGTGGATCAAGTCGAACCCCATGCCCAATTTCCGCGGCGTGAGATTTACGAATGCGCACGAGACCCTGTTATGGGCGCAGAAGGATAAAGGGGCGAAATATACGTTCAATCACCATGCCATGAAATCACTCAATGAAGACCTTCAGATGCGCAGCGACTGGGAAATTCCGGTCTGTACTGGTAAAGAGCGCCTGCGGGTGAACGGCGAGAAGGCGCATCCCACGCAAAAACCTGAAGGACTCCTTTATCGCGTCATTATTTCAAGCTCGAATGCCGGTGATGTGATCCTCGACCCGTTCTTTGGTACCGGGACAACAGGCGCTGTGGCAAAAAAACTAAGACGACATTGGATAGGTATCGAGCGCGATAATAACTATGCGGAACTGGCTCGAAATCGAATCGCTTCTGAAGATTCCGGGCCGGCCTCGGAAGAAATTTATGTTTACCCCTCCCGCCGTGACCGGCCGCGCGTGGCCTTCGGTAAATTGCTTGAAGCGGGTTTGATCAAGCCGGGCCAGGTCCTTTATTTTGGAAAAAAAGGCGAGGTGACCGGACAGGTGCGCGCAGATGGTGCGATCTTATGTAAAGGCATGGTTGGCTCCATCCATCAGGTGGGACACAAACTTATGGACGCGCCCTGCAATGGCTGGGAACATTGGTTTTATAAAGATGATGGCGAAATGAAACCGCTCGATGTCTTGCGTGAATTGTACTTGACCAATCAATAGTTGTTCTCGTACGGGATTGAACCCGGTTTGTTTTTCGAGTAATATTGTCAATATTTATTGGTAGGAGGATGCAGTGACGAATAAATTACGTTTGCTGGCCGTCTTTCCGCATCCGGATGATGAAACCCTGGGACTGGGCGGGACATTCGCAAAATATTCTGCCGAAGGGATTGAAACTTATTTGATCTGCGCAACACGCGGCGAACGAGGCTGGTTTGATTCCGAGGGACCCGACCCGGGTCTCGAGGCAGTAGGGCGCATCCGCGAGGCGGAGCTGCGCTGCGCTGCCGAACAATTAGGCCTGCACGAAGTCAACTTCCTTGATTATCTCGACGGCGATCTCGACCAGGCAAAACCCCAGGAAATCATCGGAAAAATTGTGGCTCATATCCGGCGCATCAAGCCGCAAGTGGTCGTGACCTTTGGTCCCGACGGAGCCTACGGTCATCCCGATCATATTGCCCTCTCCCAGTTTACATCCTCCGCGCTCGTATGTGCGGCAGATGGATCCTTCGTTGACCCGAGTGACCAATCACCTTATCGCGTACAAAAATTCTATTACATGGTAGATAACCAGAAAATAGTGGATTTTGCCAACGAGGCCTTTGGCGGGATCAGCATGGAAATCGACGGCGTGACACGTAAACATACCGCCTGGGCAGATTGGGAAATCACCACGCATATTAGCACCCAAGTTTATATTGAAACCGTCTCAAAAGCAGTCCACTGCCACAAATCCCAACTGTCTGGTTACGGCTCCCTTGGAGGGTCGTCTGCCAAAGAAATGAGCACATTTTTTGGAAAAGGTAATTTTTATCGCGTCTTCAGCCTGGTCAATGGCGGACGGAAAGATGAGACCGATCTGTTCGAGGGACTAAGGTAAGGATTTAAGTTCAAGGTTTAAGGGTTCCGAGGTTGGCGGACCATTATTAAATAAGCCATTCAATTTATTTCAGACAAAATAATTCAACCATAAAGACCACTGCCTTTTATAAAGGAGTATTTTTTGGACGGACTGCGCGCTTCCTGGAAATGGCTGCTTGGCCTGTATACGATTGCAAGCTTTCTCGAAACCGTTTTCTGGGGCCAGATGACGGCTTTCACGCCGATATTTTTGCACGACCTAGGGATGACCCAGTCTCAAATCCCTGCGATGGTCGGCATTATCGCGGCCATCGTGGGCGCAGCAGGGATCCCTTTCCTGCCTTTCTGGGGAGCGCTGGCCGACCGTTATTCACGCAAACCGATGGTGGTCCGTTCGTTCATTGTCTACCTTTTGGCAGGGATCCTATCCGTCCTGGCAGGTAATGTGTGGGTATTCGTTGTCGGCCGCTCCCTGATGAGCCTTTCACTTGGCAACAGCGGTTTGATGCTTACTACCCTCTCAGAGCGCACGCCAACCAACCGCCATGGACTGGCCTTCGCGGTCATGAACAGCGCCGGGCCGGTTGGCGCTTTCGTGGGTCCCTTGTTCGGAGGCCCGATCGTAGACCGTTGGGGGTTTCGGGCGCTCATGTGGATCAATGTGCTGGTCATGGTGCTGGTGATCCTGGCACTCACATTCGGATATGTGGACTCTTATCGAGGAAAAAGCAACGCGCCTATTTTGAGCATGGCGGCGGATTCGATACGAGTCTCGTTCCAGGCTGGACGTTTGCGAACGCTTTTCTTTGCATTATTCCTTCTTTATGGCGGATGGATGCTGGTCTATTCTTATTTGCCGGTCGTGGTGACCAGCCTGTATAAAGGAAACAATCCCGCGACCGCGATAGGCTACGTACTCGGTGCGGGCGGATTGCTGGCGATGATCCTTGCACCGATCTTTGGATCATTGGCCGACCGCTTTGGATACTGGCGTATCCTGATGATCGGAGCGGCTTTCGAAACCGTGTTATGGCTTGTCCCATATTGGACTCGCAGCTTGATTCCATTTGCGGTGATCACCTGCATAATCAGCGGACTCGCAGCGGCGGTTTTCTCGATCTCGTTCAACGTTTTATCAACTTCCGCGCCTGCGAATATACGCGGCCGGGTGATGTCCTTCGCTTATTTACCGGTTAACCTGGGTTTTTCCTTTGGCCCACTACTGGGCAGTAAATTGGTCGGCTTGAATTTATTCTATATTTATCCTGCCGCGTTTTTATTTACGGGATTTGGACTTTTGGTGTTAAATATTGCCAGGCGGCAGCCTGTGCCGCCTGAGGAATAAGCCTGTCGACTCGCAGGGAAAACGCTTGTGCCTGCCAGGCTGAAAGATGCAAAAAAAGCTCTGTGCGTGGGTGTAACACCTACACAGAGCTTTTTTGGAATGCTTATCGAAAGACAATAAGTAGACGACCTACTTTACTATTCCAGCCATTTCCTGTTTCACAGCATGATAGAGACTCTCGGCTTTCAACTCGCTCAAGGCAAAGCAGGGCGCCTTAAGGTGTTCGGCGAGTGTCTGGGCCAATCCCTGGTCAAAGGCAGCATGCTCCATATTGATGACCACACTCTTCACTTTTTCGGTCGCGATGAGCTCGGCAAAGCGATAAGACTCTTCTTGAGGCGGCAGGGAACCAATCGAGACGTTCCCGGCGCCATCCGTAAGGACGATCAACAGCGGCTCGATATCGGGATGTGTATACTTTTCGTGCTGCAGTACATCGGTCGCCATCAGCAGCCCGGCAGAAAGAGGGGTCTTCCCGCCAACTGGAATATCCACCAAGGCTTTTTGCGCGAGCTGAACAGAGTTGGTAGGGGGCAGAACCAAGGTGGCGCGGTCCTTTTGGAAGACGATC
>CAZPCR010000079.1:0-9849 GCA_964585035.1 uncultured Anaerolineaceae bacterium | reverse complement strand
AAGGCGTCTTTTACGAACGATACCGACTTAACCATGAACAGCCGTTCCTGCTCGCTGTTAACGGTCGATCGTCCCTTTAATTCATAAATCGTTTTATCAGAACCCAGTGCTACAACCAGGTCGCCATACTGCGCAGCTTCACGAAAAAATTCGATGTGCCCGCTATGGAGCATATCGAAGCTGCCGCTCACAAACGCTTTTGGACTCATAATATTTTATAGTTATCCTGAATGAAGTTTTAGAGACCGATCAGGTGGTTTTGTTATTTATAAAAGACATGCTCACTGCGCGACTACTTCTGCGCCCTGGCTGGCATGACAGACGTACACGCTGGGGGTCAAGCCGGTCCTGGCCTGGTATTCGGGTGCGACTGTTAAAGCAAAGTTCCCGGCTGTAGCAGCATCCACGAGCGCAACGGCACAACCGCCGAAGCCGCCGCCAGTCATACGCGCTCCGTAACAACCCGGCTGACCGCGAGCAATGGTTACCATGACGTTCAAGGCCTCGTTGGTGATCTCAAAATCATCGCGCATGCTCACGTGACTGGCATCCAATAATTGGCCCAGTTTAACAACGTTCCCAGCGCGCATGGCATCGATCGCGTCCAGCACGCGCTGGTCCTCGGTGACGATATGGCGGGCTCTACGATAAACCAACTCGTCCAGTCCTTTACCTTTCTCAGCTAATTCCTGCGGACTCACATCCCGAAGAGCCTTCACTCCAAAATAATGCGCGGCTGTCTGGCACTGCTGGAAGCGCTCGTTATAGCTGGAGTCGACATTGCTGTGCCGCGTGGCTGTATCGAGGACCACAACCGAAACGCCATCAGGCAGGGGTATGTTTTCGTAATACAGGGATCGGCAATCCAGGAACAGAGCATGACCGGCCTGGCAGGCAGCCGAAGCCATCTGGTCCATAATGCCGGTGCTAACGCCTACCCAGCTGTTCTCTGCCTTACGCCCAGCCTGAGCCATGCGGGCAGGGTCCCAGTCGAAACCGCAAATCTGTGCAAATGCCCGGGCAGTCGCCATTTCAATGGCAGCTGAAGACGATAGGCCTGCCCCAACCGGCACGTCACTGGACATCACACCTTCCCAGCCCTTTAAATCATATCCGGCTTCGCCCAAAGCCCAGGCGACACCCTTCAAATACTCAAGCCAGTCCCGGCCGCTTTTCTGCAGATCATCCAGGGAAAAATCGCCTGCAGTTTCCATCTCCAGGGAGGAAATCAGTACCCGACGGTCATTACGAGGACGTAGGGCGATCCAAACCGCCCGGTCAATCGCCATGGGAAGCACAAAGCCGTCATTGTAGTCGGTGTGTTCACCGATCAAATTCACCCGCCCCGGTGCACGTACGAGCACTTCAGCTGGTTTGCCAAACCGCTTGATAAATGCATCATAGACCATTTCACGCACGTTCATATTCCCTCCGAAAGCACTCTTACCAAGGTTGAAGCTTCATATATATGTCACCTTCCAACCCTCCTGGAAGTTGACAGCTTCATGGTTAAGTTTACCTTAATGTTGTCATGGGTAGTGGAGCGCGAGTAAACCGAAATCCTTTAAATGCGGACCCAATTGATAGAGGGTTGCCGGTAGGAATAACCCACTATTTTTCGATATGTCCAGCTGCCGTATTCGGCTCTAATTTGGCCAGAAGGGACACGGTCAACAATGGCCGTCGTCGATGTTTATATGGTCATTCGGGAAGTATGAATTTGGGAGCGCAATCTCTCAAAATCTTCAATATTGAATTGGCCGGCACCGATCATTAACGTGTTTGCAGTACCGGCTGCCACACCACAGATCAAGGCTTTTTCAAAGGTTAGCCCGGTCAGAACACCATGAGCGAGCCCCGCAAGCATGCAATCGCCAGATCCAACAGCACTTTTTGCATCGACGTTCGGGCTTTCCACAAGAAATACCTGCTTTTCTTTAACGGCAATCGCACCTTTGGCTCCCAAAGAGAGTACAACGTTCGTTTCATACCTTGATGCAATTTCGGCTGCTGCACGGGCAGAATCAAAAGCGCGGTCCGGACTGAGACCTAAAAGGGATTTGGCTTCTGTTTCGTTGGGCTTGACAAGAAAGGGTCCGGCTTCCAAACCTGCACGGAGGGCAGCGCCGCTACTATCGAGGAACGTCAGCACACCTTCCTTTTTGGCAATTTCAATCAGATCCGCATAGAAGTCAGGCGGCACAGCCGGCGGCAAGCTACCAGAGAGGGTCACGGCTTTATAATTTTTGATATTGGCCCTGATTTGATCGCGCAGCTGCTCTATTTTATCCAACGGAACAGGCTCCCCCACCTCATAGATCTCAGTCATTGTTTGTTTTTCATTATCCAAAATGGATGTGCAAGTTCTCGATTCGAAATCCGTATGGATAAAATCGGTTTGGATTCCTTCTGTATGCAATTCTTTTTCAATAAATTGCCCCGCAAAGCCTCCCACCCATCCGGATACAACGGGGACTTCATCCAATTTTTTTAGCGCCCTGGCGACATTACAGCCCTTCCCACCTGCCAGAGCGACCACCGCTTCAGGCCGATGGATGTGATTTATTTCAAAGGAGGATACGACAATTGTTTTGTCAATTGCAGCATTTAGGTTCAGACACAAGATCATGGCTTGTAAATACCCGCCTTACCCGATGCGCCGAAGAAACGGATCCGCTCACGCACTATTTCAGTCTGAGCCTTCCGCCCTTCCACCAAATATTTACGCGGATCGACAAGCTCGCCATCCTTATTGAGAACATTCCGGATCGCTCCGGTGAACGCCTGGGCTAATTGTGTGGCAACATTGATTTTACACAAGCCCATCGTTATTCCCTGCTTAATATCATTATCGGATACGCCCGACGATCCGTGCAGCACCAGAGGAATTGCCACCCGGTTGCGGATCGCTTTTAACCGATCCAAATCAAGGGATATTTGCTTCGTCTTAAGGCCATGCACAGAACCCAACGCCACGGCGAGAGTATCGATGCCTGTGGCATTTGCAAATTGTACCGCCTCCTCAGGCTGGGTAAGTGCGATGGCATCCTTGTCAAATTCTTTTCCATCGGGTTTAGGTACCTCACCGACTTCAGCCTCCATGCAAATTCCAACCGAATGTGCGGCCCCGCATAGCCGCTTCGTAATGGAAACATTCTCTTCAAACGTGAGACCATCACCATCAAACATTACCGAAGTGAAACCCAGAGCAATTGCTTGAAGCACTTCGCTTTCCGTGCCATGGTCAAGATGCAATGCGACCGGCACATTTACGTTCTCCGCTGCAATTCTACCGATGGCGGCAATATATTTAAGCCCTTGGATTTCACTCCCGCTTCCGATATAGGTCAGTGCCCGATGACTTACCTGCATTATGGCAGGAGCCTCTTCCGCCTGGGCAGCCAACACGATGGCCTGCATTTGTTCCATCGTATTCGCATTAAAGGCCCCAACCGCCCAACCATCCCTTTGGGCTTGAAGGATCCAGGGATATAAATTTTGAAGAGTCATACAGTTTCCTCGGGAAGAAGAACAATTTTCTGGTGGGCCAATTGATGCGCGCCGATCTGTTCGAAGACTTCCGGCGCTTTCGAAAGAGGATATCGATGAGATATGATGGTGTCAATATCCAATCCGCCGTTCAACAGAGCATCCACGGTTTCCGTCCATTCATGACCCGGGAAGGGTGCCGAGTAAGACATGAAACATCCGATCAAGCTGATCTCCCGACGCATCATATTTTCAATGAATGCCAATGGCAGGTTCTTGTCCAAGGGTTGATTCCCTGCCAGGACAACCTTACCGCGCGGGCGCGTAATCGACAGGGTCTGTTCCAACACCTGCGGAAGGCCGGTCGCTTCCAGCGTAAGGTCAACGCCATCGCCGACCAGCTTTCGAATCTCATCTTCCAAACCAACTTTAACGGGGTTAATGGTGACATGAGCACCCAGCCTGGATGCGATTTGCAGATTTTCCTCCAATACATCGGTCACAATGATCTTTTCGGCACCCAGGATGCGGAGCCACTGGACCAACATTAAGCCGATTGAACCTGCACCCAACACGATCGCTGTCTGACCTTTCTTAAAGCCGCCCAGATCCAACATGTGTCTGGCGACCGTGGAGGGTTCGATCATGGCTGCGCGCTCAAAAGGCAACTCCTCAGACACGATGAGAAGATTCCTTTCAGGCACTTCAACATAATCTGCAAAGCAGCCCGCTTGACGCGAACCAATGAACGAATAATTATGACATGCGGAATAGAATCCGCGCTGGCACTGCTCGCATTTAAAACACGGCACCAGGGGAATGACGGCCGCATGTTTACCAAGAAATTTTTTACTCACCCCTTCACCGACCTTGTCAATAATCCCGGCACTCTCATGCCCCAATATCAATGGATACATCCTGTGTCCATCAACATATCTTTTAATATCCGAACCACATATGGAAACCGCCTTTATTTTTAACCGTACGTGTCCGGGACCGGGCTCGGGGAGAGGAACATCTTTATAAGTAAGGACCCCTTTATTTTCAAGGATAGCTGCTTTCACGATTAATTCTCCAGTCTTTTATTATTTTAATGAGTTTCGCGTAATATTATCCAATTGTGCGAAATCGTCCATTGCCTTTCGTGATATGCTCCGATACACCTCAAACAATTCAAGATATAAAGCGTGGTTCCTGGCAGATGGCTCAAATACCTGACGCTTCGGAAGAAGTTCAGAAACACAATTGCCGATATCCCTGGATAATCCAATTCCGTTAGCGGTCAGTGCAAATAACCCAAGGCTATGCCCTCCCTCGCCTCCATCGGCGCGCCTGGCGATAATGAACGGCTTCCCGTAGATATCTGCCTTGATTTGACACCATACCGGGCTTTGAATGGCTCCCCCAGAACCCAAATATTCGTCGACCAACACCCCATGCTCTTCGGCGATCTGAAGGTTATCATAAACAGCAAAAACGCATCCTTCCATAATTGCCCGGAGGATGTCGGCACGAGTGGTGTTGTATGATAAACCAAAGAATATTCCCCGGGCGATACTGCTCCACAACGGGGTGCGTTCACCGGCCATATAGGGCAAAAATATCAAACCATTTGCGCCCGGCTTTGAATTCTCAACTTGTCTGCTAAAAAGTTCAAAGGGGTTCTGCCCGAGCAAACTGCCGGCAGTTACCTCCGGTTGGCCTAATTGATCCCGAAACCAACTGAGGGAGCCGCCTCCGACCGTGCCGGCCTGGAGTAAGTATTGGCCGGGAATTGCATGATGCGAAAAGATCAATCGCGGTTCGACCAAAACATGGTCCAGGCTGATCCCTACACCACCCGCCTGGCCACCCTGCTCGTTGGTTTGACCGGGCCTTATTACACCGGAGCCCAGTGCTCCAACGACTGCATCCAAAACACCGGCGATCACGGGGATGCCGGGCTTGAGCCCAGTTTGTGCCGCCGCCTTCTCGGTTACAGTTCCAACGATATCTGCGCTGCGAAATAATTTGGGCATTTTCTCGATCGGAATACCACACTTTTGAGCCGCAGCAGGATCCCATTTTTCATTTCTAATATCAAAGAAATGGTACCCATACGCCTGTGTGTAGTCACATACAAATTTGCCGGTAAAGCGGGATACGATGAAACCGGTGGCTTCCAGAAATTTATGGGCAGATTCAAATATCTCCAGATGGTTGTTCTTGAGCCAGATCAATTTTGGAGTTATATATGCGGCATCCAAGGGGTTTGCATTTAGATTAATTAATCTTTCAGCAACCGGCAGGGATTTGAGCCAGCTTGTTTCTTTCTCCGCCCGGCGATCCAACCAGATCATAGCAGGAAAAAGAGGATCCCCGGCGCTGTCGACCGGGATCAATGTCCAGCCGACGCCATCAACGCCGATGCCGGCGATTGAATCCGCCGCGACCCCACTTTTCATCAGGACATTTTGAATCGTTGTGCACACCGCCCGCCACCAGGTATCCCCCTCGATTTCAGCCCATAACGGTTCGGGACGATTAAGGCCGTAATCCATGGAAGCATGGACCATGAGCTGACCGGCCTCCGTCCACAGCGAGGTCTTCGTGCTCGAGGTTCCCACATCCACAGTTAAGATATATCTGGATCCCATGTTATCTGGAATGATGCTGACTTACAGCGAAGCGATTTTTCCGTCCAGATCCCAAAGATCCGGCCAATCTTTGGCGGTCTCCCAAAGGAAAACCTGTCCTTTGATCAAACGGTTGTTTTTATCGATGGTTTTAATTTCCTGCATTTCGTCTTCCGTTAAAGGATCAACCACAGCCGCCTTAAGATTGCTCAGGTATTCTTTAGGAGTTATGGAGAATGGAATGGGCACCTGCCCGCGTTGAACAGCCCACTTCACGCATATAACCGCAGGGTGGACATTCAGCCTTTTGGCAATTTTTATAATAACCGGGTCCTGAATGTCCACGGTGTCATCAGGGGACTTGTCTCGATCGGGGCGGGTAGGGGAGCCAATGGGTGCGAACCCGATCGGCACGATGAAATTGTCAATGCAATACTTAAAGAATTCAGCCTGTTGGAAATGGGGATGCAGCTCCATTTCATTGGCGGCGGGCTTGATCTTTGCATCTTGAATAAGCAAATTCAATTTCGGAATGGTCATATTCGAAGTCCCGATATGCCGGACAAGGCCCATTTCGACCAGCTTTTCCATCTGGCGCCAGGTTTTCATGAAGTTCAAATGGATATAAGGGATGGCGTGCGGGTCGCGGGAATTAACATCCACACCCGGCGCGTGGTGGTTCGGAAACGGCCAATGAATTAAATAAAGATCAAGATACTTTAATTGCAGGTTATTCAGTGTTTGCTGGCAAGCGGGGATCACATCCTCTTCTGCGTGTTTATCGTTCCATAGCTTTGACGTGACCCAGAGTTCCTCGCGCTTTATGCCGCCCTGCATTGCCTTTTGCAGGGAGACACCGATCTCTTTTTCATTTCCATACACGGCTGCACAATCAAAGTGACGATACCCGATCTGTGCCGCGCCTAAAACTGCTTCTGCGATCTGACCGGCAGAAAAACGGTCAGACCCGAAGGTTCCCAACCCGACAGCAGGTATCTTTGCGCCTGTATAAAGTTTTCTTTGTGGTACCGAACCCGGATCGATCTTTTCCATTTCTGTGCTCATTTGGTTTCTCCTCGAATCGTACAAGTTCTTATTTCCCGGATATCGGGGTGACCCCTTTTTTTAAGATGATGTTTCCATATTTCGCCGTCTCTCCAGTCATGAGGACGGCAAAGGCTTGCGTGGCCCTAGCATAGAACTCGAACCGTTCAATATGTTGAATGGGGGGAGTGTTCGGCCAGTGCTTGTCAATCGCCTGTCGGTAGGAGATTTCGACCGCAGGATCAAGTTGGTCGCCAGAAGCGGCCGACATCATAATCAAAGGACTTTCAACATACGTGTCCAAAGCAAAAAGAGGCAAGATGGCATCCAACATAGCGGGGATCTTTATGCCATCTGCCCGCAGCACTCGTTTTCCGTAGGTGTCACCCGGAAAATGTGCATCGGCGAGGATAATTTCATCGCCGTGTCCCATGCGATGGAGGAGCGCCAGTAAGTCCGGTGAAATCAAGGGGGATATTCCAATCAGCATGAGTAGTTACTCCTGATCTTCTTCATGTCAACCATTGCAAATTTGCGCTTGGGAGCAAGACATTTCTTTCGCTACCCTACGCATGCAGCCATCGCCTAAGTTATAATTCTTATGAAGGCGAGGACGGCCCGCACTTGAAAGTGCGGACCGTCCTCCGTGAGGACTTGTCGTCGGATGAAAATCAGTGGAGATTAATAGAGTACGTTCTTGGCATCCTGAGAATCAATGTTGTCCTTGGTCACCATGAGGAATCCGGTGTCCACTGTGGCAGGGATCGTCTTTCCGTTGACGGCAACATCATAAGCATCCTTGACTCCCAAGTAGCCAAGATTGAAGGAGCTTTGAACAGCGATGGCCTGGAGAGTGCCATCCTTGATATCAGCCTGCAATTGTTCTGCACCGTCAAAGCCAATCGCCACGATCTTTCCACCAAGTTTTGCATTCTTGATCGCGCTACCCATGCCAATGGCGGTCGGCTCGTTGGCGCCGAAGATGCCTACCAGGTCGGGGTTGGCCGTGAGCACATTCGTGGTCTGGTTGAGTGCGGTGGGCATATCAGAGTTGGAGTACTGAGTCTCAAGAAGGGTGAACTTCGAGTTTTTCGTAATGTAATCATTGAATCCACCCACGCGCCCGACCTCGGAGCCAACACCTTTAACGTAAGACATGACCTGGATTTTACCCGTGGTTATACCTTTCGCAGTAAGCGCATCGACCATCGCCTTTCCACAAGCTTCTCCAGCCGCATTATTGTCGGTTGCCAGGAATGATGTATAGTTGGACGGGTCACCGGAAAGCGCCGAGTCAATAATGATGACAGGGATGCCAGCTTTCTTTGCGTCTTGTACCGCAGGGAGCAGAGCGGATGTGTCCGAGGGAGCAAGCACAATCGCTTTAACGCCGCGGTTAATCGCGCTCTCAACGATATTGATTTCCTCGGTGACCATGCTTTCAGACTGGGGGCCGAGGAAGGTGACCGAGAGCTTCGGGCTCTGGCCTTGGAGCTCTTTCGCAGCTTTTTGGGCTCCCGATTGCACATTCTGCCAGTAACCGGAATTGCCGGTCTTGACGATAACTGCAATCTCCATCGGGCCGGCAGCTGCCGGGGCAGCAGTCACTGCCGGGGCCGCAGTCGCTACCGGGGCAACAGTCGCTGCCGCAGCTGGTGCGGTGGCGGTCGCAGGAGTGCCGCATCCCACTAAAATCATGGAAGCAGCCGCGAGCAGGCTTACTAGGGTAAACATTTGCTTTTTCATTATATTTCTTCTCCTTAAAATTAGTTAGTTGATTGAATAGGTCATAGTGCTTGGGC
The DNA here is from genome assembly GCA_964585035.1 of uncultured Anaerolineaceae bacterium. GTDB lineage: Bacteria > Chloroflexota > Anaerolineae > Anaerolineales > Villigracilaceae > Fen-1038. Next base: position 899 of record CAZPCR010000079.1, on the reverse strand, counting down.
GATCGCTTCTCTTATTTGTATGACAACCACCTCCTCTCCAAAAGTATCCTGCCAAAATGTGGTCGCTATATCACGATTTTCCATTTCTCACTTGCGACCTCTGAACTGGTCAAACGTCACAGCCCCAATGACGACAAGCCCGATCACAATCTGCTGCACATAGTAGTTCGCGCCTGACATCGTGAGGCCTACCGTGAGTGTTCCGATGATAAAGGATCCGATCACCGTGCCTCCCACTGTGCCCACGCCTCCCATCAGGCTCGTGCCGCCTATAACAGCAGCGGCAATTGCATTCAATTCATAGCCGCTTGCGCTGTTGGGTTGGGAGGTGACCATCCGTGAGGCAAGGATAATGCCGACCAGGCCCGCGAGTAAGCCGGAGATGATATAGGCAATATTCTTGACCTGGCTGATCTTGATCCCGGAAAGCCGCGCCGCTTCTTCATTCGACCCTACGGCGTAGGTGTATCTGCCGGCTCGCGTTTTACTCAGGATGAAGTGAAAGAGGAAAGCCACTGCAACCATGATGATCACCGGGTAGGGTATGCCGGGGAATTTCGGCCCGGTTCCAAAGATAGTGCCGTTGCCTAAATTACCGAAGCCTTCCGGCGCTGGATATGCAGCAGCGTTCGTGATGGTGAGAGCCACTCCTCGAGCGACCAACATCATACCGAGCGTCGCGATGAACGGGGGCAACTTCAATCTGGTGACCATGAGCCCATTGAGAAGACCGCAAAAGGCTCCTGTGAGTATGCCGATGATCCAACTGAGCCAAATCGGCACTCCGGCAATGGCGACCATCACGGCGACCGTGCCGGTAAGAGCGACTAGCGATCCGATGGAGAGATCAATGCCGCCTGTGATAATGGCAAAGGTCACACCTATGCCCATTAAGGTTA
>CAZPCR010000078.1:0-9852 GCA_964585035.1 uncultured Anaerolineaceae bacterium | reverse complement strand
CATGCAGCTCGATGGCCTTATTGGCTTCGCGGAAGGCTTCCCGCGTCAGGCGGACGTCTCCGGGGCTGTCTTCGACCAGGAGAACTCGTAGGGGCGCACTTTTATCGTCGGTATTTTTCATCATTTTTTCTCGCATTCTTCCATCGTAAATATAAAGTTGGAGCCTTGCCCGGGTTGAGACTCAACGGATATGGTGCCGCCATGCCGTTCGACGATCTTTTTGCAGATCGCCAATCCGATGCCGGTGCCCGCATATTCATCCCGCTTGTGCAGGCGTTGGAACATGACAAAGATCTTGTCGAAGTAGATCGGGTCGATTCCCAATCCGTTGTCGTGTACCGAAAATTTGTATTTCTTGCTGCCGTTCTTGGCTGCGGAAATATGCACTCGGGGGATGTTCCCGGGGGTTTGATACTTGATCGCATTGCCGATCAGGTTTTGAAATAACTGTACCAGCTGCATATCGTCTGCCATAACGCTCGGCAGCGGGTCATATGTCACCTGTGCCCCGCTTGCTTCGAGGGAACCCCGTAGGTTGGTTAGCGCCTGCCCAAGGGCTTCTTCACTGGACGTAACGAGCAACTCCTTTCCTTTTGTCCCGACACGTGAATAGGCCAGCAGGTCCTGGATCAATCGTTGCATGCGGTTGGCGCCATCTACTGCAAAAGTAATGAATTCGTCCGCATCGGCATCCAGCTTTCCCTTATACCTCCTGGATAGCAGCTCCGTGTAGCTGGCCACCATCCGCAGCGGCTCTTGCAGGTCGTGAGATGCAATATAGGCAAATTGTCCCAATTCTTCATTGGAGCGGTTCAGTTCTTCCATCTTCTGCAGCAGGTTCGCTTCGGTTTTTTTGCGTGTGGTGATGTCGCGGATAGCTGCTGTCACCAGCATACCTTCAGTGCCTTCCAACGGGCTAAGCATGATCTCGATCGGGAACTCGCTTCCATCCTTGCGGAGGCCTGAGAGCTCGATCCCGGTTCCGATCTGCTGCGCCAATGCGTCTTTTGTGGATCGCAGAGCATCTGCGATCAGACGTTCTGCGAATCCCTCAGGGATGATATTCTTCACTTGTTGACCAAGGAGTTCATCGCGGCTGTATCCGAATTTTTTCTCGGCTTGTACATTTAGAAGTACGATCTCTCCCTCTGGGTTCACAACCACCATTGCATCCGGGGCTGCTTCCAATAGACCTCGGTACCTGCCTTCCATCTGTACGAGATGGTTTTCCGCAGCCTTGCGCACACTGATGTCACGGATGGCTGCCGTTACCAGGATTCCATCCGTGTTTTCCAGCGGGCTAAGCATGATCTCGATCGGGAACTCGCTTCCATCCTTGCGGAGGCCCGAGAGTTCGATCCCCGTTCCGATCTGCTGCGCCAGAGCATCGGGAGCAGATCTGGTTTCGTCTGCGATCAGACGTTCGGCAAAGCCCTCCGGAATGATGTTCTTTACCTTCTGTCCCAGGAGTTCATCGCGGCTGTATCCGAATTCTTTTTCCGCCCTCATATTCAGGATGACGATCTCTCCGACCTGGTTCACCACCACCATTGCATCCGGAGCCGCTTCCAATAATCCGCGATAACGGCCTTCCATCTGTACCAGATGATTTTCCGCTGCCTTTCGTACACTGATATCGCGGATGGCTGCGGTTACCAGGATTCCATCCGTGCTTTCCAGTGGGCTAAGCATGATCTCGATCGGGAACTCGCTCCCATCTTTCCGGAGGCCCAAGAGTTCGATCCCCGTGCCGATCTGCTGTGCCAGTGCATCGGCCGGAGAACGGGTTTCGTCTGCGATCAGACGTTCGGCAAAGCCCTCCGGAATGATATTCTTTACTTGTTGGCCTAGGAGTTCATCGCGGCTGTATCCGAATTTTTTCTCGGCTTGCACATTCAGAAGCACGATCTCTCCGCCTTGGTTCACCACCACCATTGCATCCGGTGCTGCTTCCAATAATCCGCGGTACCTGCCTTCCATCTGCACTAGATAATTTTCCGCTGCCTTGCGCACACTGATATCGCGTATGGCTGCGGTTACCAGGATTCCATCAGTGCTTTCCAGTGGGCTGAGCATGATCTCGATCGGGAACTCGCTCCCATCCTTGCGGAGGCCGGAGAGTTCGATCCCGGTTCCGATCTGCTGCGCCAGAGCATCGGCCGGAGAACGGATTTCGTCTGCGATCAGTCGTTCGGCAAAGCCCTTGGGAATGATGTTCTTCACTTTCTGTCCCAAGAGTTCATCGCGGCTGTATCCGAATTTTTTCTCGGCTTGGACATTCAGAAGCACGATCTCTCCGCCCTGGTTTACCACCACCATGGCATCCGGAGCTGCTTCCAAAAGTCCGCGGTATCGATCTTCCATCTGCACTCGATGACTTTCTGCGCCGGTTTGCGCTGTGATATCTTTCTTGATGCTCCAACCTGCAATAGCAACGATCAATAACCCCACTATGGTTCCCAGCAACACGACTATTTTTGATTGAGCCAGAAGCCCGGCAGAGTCTGCGTCTCGCAGTGCCAGCAGGCGCAGCTCTTCAGCCTTCATTTCGTTGGTTACGGCAAGAAGGTCACCCATCGTCTTCTGGCCAACCCCGGTTTGGACCTCGGCGGAGGCTGCAGCCAAACCCTGGGTCTGGCGCAAACTAATGACTACGTTTAAATGCTGGATCCTTTGAGTTGCGAGGGCAGAAAGGGTTGTAAGATTGCTTTGCTGAACGGGGTTATCCGCCGTCAGCGTGCGAAGTGTCGCCAATTCCTGGTCTACGATCGGTTCGCTGGAATGGAAGGACTGCAGGTAAGAGTCCTGGCCGGTTAAGGCAAAACCGCGTCCATCTGATTCCATATCTTCCATGGTGATAACCAGAGTCTGGAGATTCTCGATCACGTCATGTGTATGCCCCACCAATAATTCACTCTCGCTCGAAACGACTACCGCACGATAGGATATCGCGCCCACCACGATTAAAGCCAGAATGGCTGCCCCCAATGCCAGCAGCAGCTTCCAATTCGATCTGGACTTAATATTCATTTCACCTGATTCTTGGTGGCGGCCCGGCTTCAGTGATCCCATTTCGAGTAGGCTACCTTACCCTGGTATCCCCCTGCGAATAGTACTCCACTAGCTACACTGAAATACCTCTTAATTATAATACCTGGCCCTGTCCCCGGAATATTGGAGTTTCATATCATCTTGACTCTCCCCTCTTCCCTTTGTATAATAAGGCACTAATTATTCAGGAGTAGTAGGCGTTCCGCTGCCCGGTAGAGAAGGAGATGTACGGTGGAAGTCTCCGCAGGCAAGCGCCGCTGAAGTCGCCTGGAGGGATTGACGAAGAAAAGCCTCAGGCTGAGTAGACCGTCACGGGATGGCCCGTTACAGCGTGGGTTGATAACGTGTCAGCCGTTGAGTGCAGCCGAAAGGTTGAATTGAGGTGGTACCGCGAAGCACATGCCTTCGTCCTCATTCTGGACGAAGGCATTTTGTTTTAAATGCCGGGAATCGGAATCTGTGCCAGATCAAACCGATCCTCGAATATCGATTAGCTAAATTGAACGACCACGGAGTATGAATGACCGATCACGAACTGGCGAAGGCTTATGATTTTAAGGATACCGAGGCGCGCATCTACGCCATGTGGGAAAAAGGCGGCTATTTCAAGCCTTGGAACGACCCGAATAACAAAGACTTCGACCCAAACGTCAAACCGTTCGTCCTCACCATCCCGCCGCCTAACGTGACCGGCGAACTGCACCTCGGTCACGCCATGTTCGTCAGTATGGAAGACTTAATGGTGCGCTATCACCGCATGAAAGGGTATTCTACGTTATGGGTACCTGGCTCCGACCACGCCGGTATCGCCACGCAGCTCATGGTGGAGCGCAACTTGCTTAAGACGGAGGAAGTGACCCGCGAGGAACTCGGCCGCGACGAATTCGTCAAGCGCACCTGGGAATGGAAGAAGAAATATGGAAGCATCATCACGAGCCAGATCCGTAGGCTGGGGGCCTCGTGTGATTGGAACCGAGAGCGCTTCACGCTTGACGACGGGCTTTCCCGTGCCGTACGCGAAGCTTTTGTTCGCCTCTACGAGAAGGGACTCATTTATCGCGGCCCGCGTTTGATCAACTGGTCGCCGGGTTTGAAGACCGCCGTCTCCGATCTCGAGGTGGAATACAGCGAAGAAGAAGCCACCCTGTATTATTTTAAATATATGCTGGCTGGTACGGGCGGATCACGATCTGCCCTTGCAGATGCGGAATTTATCCCGGTCGCCACCGTCCGCCCCGAGACCATCCTCGGCGATACCGCCGTGGCTGTGCATCCCGATGATGAGCGCTACAAGAAATTCATCGGCAGGATGGTCATCGTGCCGGTGCTTGGGCGTGAGATCCCTGTGATCGCCGACGAGTATGTCTCACGCGAGTTTGGCACAGGTGCACTCAAGATAACCCCGGGACATGACCCGAACGATTATGCCATTGCGCAGCGCCATAACCTGCCTATTATCTCGGTGCTGGATGAAGCCGCCAAGATCAACGAGAACGGTGGTCCTTATAAGGGTCAGGACCGCTTCGACTGCCGCAAGAATATATGGAAAGACATGCAGGCTGCTGGGCTTGTCATCAAGACCGAGAAGTACATGACTACCATCCCGCGCTCGCAGCGCGGCGGCGAGATTGTCGAACCGATGATCTCCACACAGTGGTTCGTTAAGATCGACCCGCTGGCGCAGGCCGCCCTCGCCGCGGTGAAAGACGGTCGCATAAAGATCGTCCCCGAGCGCTTCGAGAAAGTCTATTACAACTGGCTCGAGAATATCAAGGATTGGTGTATCAGCCGCCAGTTATGGTGGGGACATCGCATCCCCGTCTGGTATTGCCCCGACGGTCATATGACCACCGGTCGCACCGATCCGGTAAAATGTGGGACCTGCGGCTCGCAGGAACTCACGCAGGATCCCGATGTTCTGGATACCTGGTTCTCCTCTGGGTTGTGGCCGTTCTCCACCCTGGGCTGGCCCGACGAAACGCCCGACTATAAATATTTTTATCCGACCTCTTATATGGAAACAGGGTACGACATCCTGTTCTTCTGGGTGGCGCGCATGATCATGTCGGGCCTGGAATATACCGGGCAGGCGCCGTTCCATACAGTGTATCTGCATGGCCTCATCCGTGATGAGCACGGTCGCAAGATGTCCAAAACTTATGGCAATGTGATCGACCCGCTCATCGTCATGGACGAGCTTGGCACCGACGCCCTACGTTTCACGCTGTTGGTGGGTGCCACACCCGGCAACGATATGAACCTTTCGGTGAAGAAGGTGGAGGCCAATCGCAACTTTGCCAACAAAGTGTGGAATGCCGGCAGGTTTGTCGTCAACGCCATATCGAGCCTTGATGAGCACCCCGGGTCGGATGATTGGTCGCTGGCTGATTCCTGGATCTGGGCGCGGCTGCAGCAGCTAATCCGCGATGTGGAGCGGCTGTTTCAGACTTTCCAGTACGGCGAAGCGGGACGTCAGATTTACGAGTTCTTCTGGTCCGACTTTGCCGATTGGTATGTGGAGATCGCCAAGGGGCAGTTACAGGTCGAGGAGACCAGTCAACACACGGCGGTCACGCTCGCGCGCGTTTTGGATATGTCCCTTCGGTTATTGCATCCCTTCACGCCGTTTATCACCGAAGAGCTCTGGGGACATCTTCGCGAAACAATCCTCGATTCCCCGATCTTGAATGTCGCTTCCGATTGGTCCGCGGCCCTGATCGTGGCGCGCTGGCCTGAACCGCGTCCGCTCGAGGGTTGGGAAGAGTCCAAAGTAGCAGACTTCACTCTTATTCAGGAAATTGTTCGTTCCATCCGCAATTTGCGCGGCGAGAAGAATGTCAGTCCTGCCAGGCGCCTCGTCGCAACCATTGCCGCGGGTGATAAAGCCGAATTATTAAAAGAACAATCCTCGATGATCGCGGCTCTTGCCGGATTGGATCACACTCAGCTTTCAATCCTCTCCTCACTGAAAAACAAGCCGGAAGAAAGCGCTGTGTTGGTTGTCGGCATGGTGGAAATTTACCTGCCGTTGGCGGGTATGGTCGATGTGGATGCGGAACGCACACGTTTCGAGAAGGAACTGGCCGTCACCGAATCCCAGATCGAACGCCTTGAGAAACTCCTGGGTGGTGATTTTGCAAATAAAGCACCCGCTTCCGTAGTCGCCAAAGAACGCGAGAAACTGGCCGCCTTCAAGCAAACGGCCTCAAAAATAAGGACACAGTTAACGTAAAGAACGGGATCGGTGGTTGATAGTAAATGTTTGAGAGTAAATGGAGGCTGCGTGATAGATACCGCAGCCTCCATTTGGTTAATATTCGATAAAAATTCCAACGGATGGCAACCCTATGAAAAATATTTCTGATCCCCTTTATATTATTCGTGTCCTGCTCCTGGTCTTTATGATCGGATTGATCTTGAGCGGACTCTCGGCGATACCTCTTCAATGGGAAATTGGAATTCTCGAGCCGTTGTTAGGTTCTGGATCGCGATTTAACCAATTCTTTCCTGCAATATCGCTTTGGATCGATAAGGTTTCTCAAGGTGTCATGAAAGGATATACCCAATACCCATTTTTGGCATATGGCACGGATTGGTTGGCATTTGGACATGTTGCGATTGCCCTGGCTTTTATCGGCCCTTTGCGCGATCCAGATCGAAATCTCTGGGTCGTTGAATTTGGGATGATAGCCTGTCTTTTGGTCATACTATGGACTTTGGCTTTTGGTCCCATACGGGGCATACCATTTTTTTGGATGTTGATTGATATGTCGTTTGGCGTGTTTGGGATCATTCCGCTTTGGTTCGCTCGTCGGTCTATCCTGAAGCTCTCGCTGGAACCATGACAAAATTTGTCAAAACACTGGACATTCGTCATTTGACGCGCCTCGCGGCATGGATTATTTTTAAGGACGCTTGAGGTATATTTCACAAAGGAGTAATAACCCATGTCCATGACGATTAAAGAAGATTGCATCGCTTGCGGTGCGTGTGTCCCGGAATGCCCCACCCAATCAATTTCGGAAGGCGATGGCGTCCTCTACGTAATTGACCAGGCTACCTGTGTTGAATGCGTAGGTCATCACGATTCACCGCAATGTGTCTCGGTCTGTCCGGTGGAGTGCATTGTCAAGGCTGCATAAGCCTGATTGGAACCGATCGATAAAATTTAAATAAGAGGGAAAACTAAAAGCCCGTCGGGAGATTTATGTTTCATTTCTCTTCCTGGCGGGCGTTTTGATTCTTTTCTCTACCTATTTGCAATCATAATTTGGATATTCCCTCCCCTTTAGGGGAGGTTTAGGTCATTAGCAGATATCTTTTTTAGCATTGGCTAATTAAAGTCCACCTCCCAGGCAAACCTTAAACCTTTCGGGAGAGCGATCTACACCCTTCGTGCCGCGAACAGCGACTACATCTCGGTGCGAGACGGCAAGCGAGCATCGCCCACTTTGACGATATGAATTGCCAAAGGAACCCTGAATCCTCTTAAACTTTTCTCCTCAGACTGCAAACATAACGTATAATCTCAGGAAGGGTTATATATTCCAACGCAGAGGATCAGGATATGTCAGCATTAAAGGATTCGTTTCAGGGCCGTCTTGTTTTAATTACAGGTGGCTCCAGTGGTCTTGGGCTTGCGCTCGCCAACATGCTGGCAGCGCAGGGCGCGAATGTTTGGTTGATTGCCCGGCGAAAAGATGTCTTGGAGAATGCCTATAAAGGGCTTCCCACCGCATCGGGTCAGCATCATGGGCAGATCGCTGCAGATGTATCTGATTGGAGCCAGGTACAAAAAGTAGTTGCAAGCGTGATACATGAGGCAGGTATTCCCGATCTGCTTATTAACTGTGCGGGGTACGCTCATCCCGGCTATATTCAGGAGATTCCCATCGATGTCTTTCATGAAATGATGGATGTCGATTATTTTGGTACGGTCAATATGGTGAAGACATTATTGCCCCACATGTTGGAACGCGGGGATGGATATATTGTCAATATCTCGTCCGCTGCTGGTTTCCTGGCCCCGTTTGGCTATTCGGCCTACACTCCTGCCAAATACGCGGTACGCGGTTTCTCTGATGTCCTGCGCCTCGAGCTCAAGCCCCTGGGTGTTCGCGTCTCCGTGGCTTTTCCGCCCGATATGGATACACCCGGAATGGTAAATGAAAATAAGACCAAGCCGTTTGAGACGACTGAGGCCTTTAGCAGCACCCTCGTCCCGGCCGAGCCTGTAGCGAAGGCGATCTTGAACGGTATCAAGCATGGGCAGTACATCATCCTGCCAGGCTTCGAGACCAAACTGTATTATTATTTGGTGTTCTTATTGGGCAACGCGATCTATCCTCTCCTGGATGGGTTGCTCGCCCAGGCGCGTCGAAAAAAAAATAAAAAGTGAGAGGGTTGCATGGATATATTTGAAAAGTGCTATGGTTATACGGAAGCCAAAGAGGCCATGGAAAGCGGCCTTTATCCTTATTTCATTCCGATGACCAAGAGCGAAGGCTCTGAAGCAGTGTTCCAGGGGCGGCGCCTTATCATGTGTGGTTCCAATAATTACCTGGGGTTGACCGCTGACCCGCGCGTCCGGCAGGCTGCCATCGATGCGGTTCAGGAGTTTGGCACTTCTTGTACCGGCTCGCGCTTCCTCAATGGCACGCTGGAGCTGCATGAGCAGTTGGAACATGAGCTGGCCGAATGGGTCGGCAAGGAAGCCGCCCTCGTTTTTTCCACCGGCATGCAGACCAATCTGGGAGTGATCAGCGCCATGGTCATGCGCGGCGATGTGGTCCTTCTTGACAAGGAAGATCATGCCAGCCTGGTGGACGGCGCGCGTCTGGCTCTGGGTGAGACTCGCCGTTTCCGCCACAACGATATGGCCGATCTGGAACGCGTCCTGGCGGGTATTCCTGCCGATAAGGGAAGACTTGTCGTGGTGGATGGCCTCTACAGCATGGGCGGCGACTTGGCTCTTCTGCCGGAGATCACCGCGCTTTGCAAGAAATACGGCGCGCGCCTTATGGTGGACGATGCCCATGGTTTGGGTGTGATGGGCGGTGGCCGCGGTACGGCCACGCACTTCGGTCTGACCGATCAGGTGGATTTGATCATGTCCACCTTTAGTAAATCGTTCGCTTCGCTCGGTGGTTTCATAGCCGGCGACGAGCAGATCATCCATTACATCAAGCATCATGCCCGCTCACTTATATTCAGCGCCAGTATCCCGGCGGCCAATGCCGCCGCGGCCCTGGCGGCCCTTAACATCATGCGCACGGAACCGCAGCACGTGGAACGCCTCACTGCTGTGGGTGACCGTATGCGCCGTGAGTTGCGTGCCATGGGGTTCAATATCGGCGAGACTGTTTCGCCCATCATCCCTATTTTCATCGGCGACAATCCAAGGACTCTGGTTGCCTGGAAGACGCTCTTTGATGCGGGCGTGTTTGTCAATCCCATCCTTTCACCGGCGGTTCCTCCCGGCCAGGAGCTCCTGCGGACCAGTTACATGGCGAGCCACACCGACGAGCAGATAGATCGGGTCCTCGAGATCTTTTGTGAAGTTGGCAAGCAAATCGGCTTGATCTCATAATTTTGGCTTTTCCCAAAACCGATGTGTGCGGGCGCATATCACGCACACATCGGTTTTTAATTCCCCCGGCTGTCCACTCTCGAATAACCGACTATCGAATTACGATTCCCGAATAACGAGTATCTAATCTCCAATCCCTCATGTAAGAAAGTGGTAAAATCACCGCAACTTAATATTAACCTTCGGGGCAGGGTGTAATTCCCGATCGGTGG
>CAZPCR010000077.1:0-9985 GCA_964585035.1 uncultured Anaerolineaceae bacterium | reverse complement strand
GCTGCCATTTGGGATGTCCGGCATTCTTGGGGCTGGGATCCTGGGGCTTGGCCGCGCCCTGGGTGAAACCATGGCTGTGACAATGGTCATTGGAAATTCAATCGAAGGTAGCCCTTCGTTGTTGCGGCCGGGATATACCATGGCTAGCGTCATCGCCAATGAATTTGCGGAGGCTGTAACGACCCTGCACACCGAGGCATTAATAGAAATCGGTCTGACATTGTTCTTTATAACCCTGTTATTAAATATGGTCGCGCGATTGCTTGTTTGGAGTGTGGCGCGGCGAACAACAATAGAGGCGAGAGCTTGACAACCACGCGATTTCACCAACTTATTTCCGAAAATCAGGCCAGACTGAGCGGACGCCGTAAGGTTGTGAATGTCGTTATGCTTTCACTAACAGGCGTCCTGACTATTATTGCACTGATCCCTTTGTTCTGGATCATCGGCTATGTACTTTACAAAGGTGGTGCGTCTATCAACCTGGCTTTTTTTACTCAACTTCCACGCCCGCTTGGGATGGAAGGTGGTGGGGTATTGAATGCGATTGAAGGCACACTGGTTATTTCCATTTTGGCTTGCATTTTTGCTATTCCACCCGGTTTATTGGCCGCTTTTTACGCGGAGCGCTTTCCAAATACCACGCTCGGTGTTGCACTCCGTTTCAGCACTGATGTATTATCCGGTGTCCCATCTATTGTGATCGGGCTTTTTGCGTATGCTGTAGTCGTTAAAACTCAGGGCCACTTTTCTGCTCTGGCGGGTGGTGTAGCCATGGCTATCCTGATGTTGCCGACCATCATCCGAACCACGGAAGAAATGCTTAAGCTCGTTCCGCGGACTTTACGAGAGGGATCCCTTGCGATGGGCGCGCCGGAATGGAAGACTTCCCTGAATGTCGTCTTTCCAGCTGCTATAAGTGGAATTATCACAGGTTTTCTTCTTGCTATTTCACGCGCAGCCGGAGAAACAGCTCCATTATTATTCACTGCATTAGGAAATGAACGCTATGATGTCGGATCGATGATTACAAGCGGGATCGCCCAAAAACAAGGTATCTTTCAAATTATTAATCGGATCATCGACCAACCCGCCGATTCTCTCCCGTTAACCCTTTGGAAATATGCACAGCAACCTTATCCGGAAAGGATTAAGGAATCTTGGGCCGCTGCTTTAGTGTTGATGATTATTATCCTTCTGATCAATATTTTTGCCCGTTTGTGGGTAGAATCACGCAGACGGGCTTTACGAGGATGATGCTATGCAAGAAACCAATGCCACTTTATCAAACGAAGCACCGCCGACAAGTACTCCAGAATATAAAGTAGAAACAAAAAACCTTTCCGTTTATTACGGTAAATTCCGTGCACTGGCCGAAATAAACCTGTCAATCCTGCAGAATAAGATTACCGCCATCATTGGGCCTTCGGGTTGCGGTAAATCAACCTTATTGCGTTCCTTCAATCACATGAATGACCTGACGCCTAGCGCGCATATTGAGGGTGAGATCCTCTTGGATGGCGAAAACGTCAATGGGGTCGGCGTGGACGTTGTGGATGTTCGCCGCCGAATCGGAATGGTGTTTCAGCGGCCCAATCCCTTTCCGAAGAGCATTTACGATAATGTGGCGTATGGACCGCGTTTATATGGGATCCGAAGAAAAAGCGACCTTGATGAAATCGTTGAGAAATCGCTTAAGCAATCAGCATTGTGGGGCGAGGTTAAAGATAAACTTCATCAAAGCGGGTTTTCACTCTCCGGCGGCCAGCAGCAACGGTTGTGCATTGCAAGGGCCCTGGCTGTTGAGCCAGAAATTATATTAATGGACGAACCCGCTTCCGCCCTCGACCCAATCTCCACGTTGCGCATCGAGGAATTGATGCACGATATCGTCAAGGAATACACGATAATCATTGTCACGCATAACATGCAGCAAGCCGCGCGAGTCTCCGATTACACAGCCATGATGATGATTGATGATCAACGTGCCGGGCGCATGATCGAATTTAATGAGACGCACGTTGTTTTTACCAACCCCAAGGATAAGCGCACCGAAGATTATGTCACCGGACGGTTTGGATGAAAGAATAACAACCCCTTTCGCAAGATCCATTTAATTAATAGGATGAATTGAATTGGATTTTTATTGCACTTAAAAACCCTGGTCGCAATAGGAAACAAGAGGTTTTATGCTCAGAAAAACATTCGAGACCGAGATCAAGCATGTTAAAGACGATATTCTGATGCTTGGCTCCATGGTAGAGCAGGCTATTATCGAATCTGTGGCCGCGCTTAAGAAACGCGATATAAAGGCATCTGAAAAAATCCTGGCTAACGACCGGGAAATCAACAAGAAGCGTTTTGAAATCGAAAGCAAATTGATGGTGCTGATCGCCACCCAGCAGCCGATGGCGCACGACTTGCGTTTGCTAGCCTCGATTATGGAGATCAACTCCGAGCTTGAACGGATGGGCGATTACGCCAAGGGTATTGCGAATATTAACATTCGTATGGGAGACCTTCCTTTGCTCAAGCCGTTGATCGACGTACCGCGGATGGCGGAGAAAGGTGCAGATATGCTGCACCGGGCTCTTACCGCTTTCGTCAATGAAGATATTGAGACTTCGCGCAAGATCCCTGTAGAAGACGATGAAGTGGACGCGCTCTATAATCAGGTCTATCGGGAGTTGATGACCATCGTCATCGGCGACCCGAAAACCATCGAGCGCGCAAACTGGCTGCTTTGGACGGCTCATAACCTGGAACGCTTTGCAGACCGGGTAACGAATATCTGTGAACGGACCGTTTTCATTGTTACGGGTGAACTGACCGAGATCAACGATACGAACAGCGAGTTTTGGAAGAAATGATTTTTTGATGGCGCACAAAGTGCTTTTCCTTTGCACGGGAAATTCCTGCCGCTCGCAAATGGCCGAAGCAATTGTCAATGCCCGGTTCCCGGAGTGGCGGGCATTTTCAGCGGGCATTCACCCAACCGGCTTCGTCCACCCGATGGCGATCCGCGTGCTGGATGAAATTGGCATTCAACATGCCGGTGTATCGAAAAGTGTTGAGCAATTTCGCAGCGACGATTTTAACCTGGTGGTCACCGTATGTGATGAAGCCAACGAAGAATGTCCGGTCTGGCTGGGAAAGGGCAGACGTGTCCATGAGGGTTTCAAAGACCCCGCCAAAGCTGAAGGGACTGATGAAGAACGATTGGCAGTTTTCCGTGAGGTGCGAGATGAGATATCGGAAAAAATTCCCGTGCTTTTGAAGTAAACCTTATATTGGGTGTAAGTTGAGATAAGTATAGGCACGAGGTGTATACCTCGTGCCTATACTTATTTTTAGGATTTCATTCCGGGATGTGAAGTAGTTACATTACTCGAAGCCTCTGCATAATCTATCCCTGCACAATTCCCATATTCTTTATGGTTGTGTAATCCGGAAAAACCTGGACGGTTTGTGGGTTTTTGAGCCTTTTATCGACGATTTCTGCCAGCACATCGCGATAATCGGAGGTCACAGCCAGATCGCCGGGACCATATAACTTATCTGCGGCCAGGCCCGGCCATTGCCCGTATACCTTACCACCATTCACATTTCCGCCGATGACGAACATGCAATTGCCGTGGCCGTGGTCGGTTCCGCTCGACGCATTCTCCTGTACACGACGCCCAAACTCTGACATGGTTACAATGGTAACCCGCTTGGCGAGATCGCCAAGATCGAAATAAAGCGCGGCCAAACCGGTTGAGAATTCATTTAAGAGATTCGGCATTTCGCCATCCAACTGACCCTCGGCATTGTGAGTATCCCAACCACCGATATCCACGCACGCCACCTCAAGGCCGATATCTGCTTTCATGATTTGGGCAACTTGTTTCATCGCCATTCCGAATTCAGTGTCCGGATATTGGGCTTTGGCAGCGGGTACGTAATTGGATACATCCACATGGGAAAGCAGATCCACCGCATTGAACGTATCGGTCGCGGTAGGGTCAAGGGAAGACCCGAGGGAATACAATGCAGCCAGGCGTTGGCGGATTTCCACCAAACGGGTTGTGTCACCCTGCAGATGGAAATCTGCGATGGATTGCAGAGTGGTGACCGGGACTGGCCCACGTAGCGAGGCCTGCATGATTCCGCCCATGCCAATGGCACGGAAAGGTGAATCGTTCTGCCAGGGTGCCGTCTGCAAGTGGCGCCCAACCCAGCCAGTCGCTATTGTTGTTTCACCGGGAGTTCCGCGTTCCATATAATCCATAGCCTCAAAGTGAGAATGGGTCGGGTCGGGTGAGCCCACGGCATGGATGATGGCCAGCGCTTTCTCATCCCATAAATCCTTGAGCGGATGCAGCGAAGGGTGCAGACCAAAAAATCCATCCAGGTCTATGCCAGTTTTATTACTGCCATCCGCCGGTTCAGGGATGGCCAGGGCTGAACGGTGATGATAGTAATCAGGGTCGCCATGCGGGACGACGGCGTTCAATCCATCCATGCCGCCACGTTGGAAGACGACCACCAGAACATCTCCCGGTGGTTCTACGCCTTCAGGGGCAAAGGCCATGCGCGGCATCCAGGATGGTATTGCCGGTACAACTGCAAAACTGCCAGCGAGCTTCAGGAAATCTCTACGACTAAGTTTGTTGTCCATTTTCATCTCCAATAAGGTTTAGTAGGTTATGGAATAAGGGGGAAAGTTCGATACTCGAGGGTCATGTATAGGGCGCGAGTAGACATCAAATCTGATAAATTTTTCATCTCACTTGAAAATGAGGTGAGCCCAAAATCAGGCCTGCAACCGATGCAAGATTACTACCGAGGTCACCGGTCGAAGCAAAGTCAACCAAGATCGAACGGGCATTGTCAGGTAGTTTCGCACCTAGAAAACGGATGCTTAGCACATCAACAACGTCCTGTGGAGAAGTTGCGTCATTCGCAAGCGATTTTATATCGAGTTCTACTCCCTCGATTTGGCCTGAGGCAAGGTGCATGCCAAAGTTCCAGCGTTCGAGCAAGCCGCTGGTGGTAGCCCAAAACCCGGCGACATCAGGGAAACCATTCGGTTGCTCCCAGGTAAAAGGGATCTGCCCGAGCAGACGCAGATATTCCTGAAGTTTTTGCGAACCCGCCGTAATGGTCGCGCCTGAAAGCCGCAAAGCGGACAAGAAGAACTCAGTGGGTCGTTTGAATTTTTGCCCCACGGAATTTTTGAAGGCATCCGAGGCGATGATGGCCCGGATCATCTCACGTGAATCTCCATCGGTTTGAGTAAAGACTTGCGCTAAATCATTCACCAGCTCAGGATCGGGCTTATCTGTTATAAATCTACGCGCTAATTTTTGGCTAATGAACTGTGCAGTACTGGGGTGATGCGCGAGGAGATCGAGGAGCGAGTTGCCCTCCTCTTCGCCGCCTGGCGCTATCGCGGTACCCATCACAAGCTTTTGGCTATCGTCGTGGAAGTTCGGCCTGAATATGAACTGCCCAGGTTCTAATAATAAACTATTCGGTCCGGTGATCGACCAGCCGGTAAGGACGCGCGCTACCTGTGTGACATCATCCTGGGTATAGCCTCCGTTAATACCGACTGTGTGCAGTTCCATCAATTCCCGGGCGTAGTTTTCATTCGGCGCTTGTTTTTGACTTTCGGCATTGTCAAGGAAAATCAGCATGGCAGGGCTGTGAGCTGAAGCGTGTAAGATGTCATTGAATTTCCCCAAGGCGTTCGGACGGATCGTCTTCAGATCGTCATCCGTTTTTAAGTCTCGACAAAGACTTTTGCCTATATAAATGTAGAAGTGGTTCCCCCAGAAATCCGCCATCATTTCATAAACCTGGCGTTGGCTGCGCCACTGGCGCAGTATCGTGGCTGTCACCAGTTCCTGCGCAGGCAACTTCTTTTGATCGATCTGAAATCGCTGGGCTGGAGTCATTGTAAGAGTAGTAAACCTTTGGAGCAGGACATCCGTTTCAGGATCCGGTATCGAATCGGGGGAGAGTTGTTCCTCCATGTATGTCATCAACCCTTTTTGCGTGGCTTCGTTGATCATTTCTGGGGTGGGGCCAAAAGTAAATCGACGCAGAGTATGAATGATCAATTCATCATCATCCAGTGTAGGGATCGGAGAAGGAGAAGCAGCAGCCCCCTTAAAACCAGCGGCGGCCGCTTTGATCGGTGTGCAAGCCGCCAGCGCAGCCCAGGCTGAAAATAGTGTAGACGCTTTAATAAAATCACGACGTGATATGGTCATCTCAGCTCCTCCACATTATTATAGGAGGGAGCCTTAATAACGACGTTACCCCAATGTAAAATCCATGTAAAAACCAGGGATCGGTTTTGAAATCACCCTTATCTTAATAAAAATTAAACGGAGACACTCTACGGATACGATATGAACGCAGACATTTTTAATCTTCCAATTCGATGTTCCTTATTTTTGTAACCTATAAGACAAGTCGAAAAAAGGGATATGCCAGGGTTCATCCCTGGCATATCCCTTTACTAAGTTTCATATATAACTGTGAGTTACCAAACTCTTATTAGGTCCGGGTTATCATTTGCTGCGCGGCCTTTCTTTGCCATGTCCACCCACTGATCATGTACCTTCACCCGCACTACATCCGCGGTGAAGTCAGTAACGGTTGACCCATTATTATTGAATAAATAAGAGCCGACTGCATAAATATCGACCGGGACTCCCAGGTTTTCGAATTTACGGATTCTTTCCGGGTTGAACCCACCGGAGACTACTATCTTTACGCTGTGGCAAAATTCCTGTGCGGCCTGCTGCTGTGAGTCTGGCAGGTTCCAGCGCTGCCAGGCCGAATCCAGTCCCTGACGGATGTTGAACACCAGCCGCGGCGTGACGCCCAGGTCCAGGCTGGGCTCTCCTAAAGGAGAAACAGACACATCGCGGATACTTCCGCTCGTATCCACGCGTACCCCGTAGAGCCTGTATTTCTCCGCCTCGGTGTTTTTCCCTGCATCTTTCAATTCACGATATTTTGCATACATTGCATCCAAAACCCGCACGGAATCAAGGACTGAATTGTTGTTGAAATCGACCAATGCTATTCGAGGAATCGTGGGGGGCAGGACGCGCGCAAACTGCATCATAGCCTCGGCTGTATCACCGAGGAAGGAAGCGATTGCGGCATGCGCCACCGTTCCGCCGCCTGCGCCACCCCACCAATCACCCTGGGCATCGGTTGAGATGAAAGTCCCGATATCCTTTTCGTGGTCGAGGTTGAAACGCTGTACAGCGATATTATAGGCATAACCGTCGGCAGCTTGGACTTCATGCAAGTCGAAGCGAGCGGGGAAGAAAAGCACAGGCTTGCCGCGTGCTGCAACAAAAGTTTCGTAAACATTCGAAGCGACGCGGCTGGAGCGTGTGAGGATCCCAAGAGTGGGGGTCTCGAGAACTGCAAAGTCACGATACCTGCCCCGAACTCGCAGCACAGGTTTAATGTTTTCCGGATCACCGTCGTACGTTACCCTGCAGCCATCATGAATTGCCCATACTTCCAGTTTATCTGAAGTATTCTGGAACTTGTCACCCGCAAAATAACCCGTGGCATGTTTAAGCATTACCAGCGCTTTATCGATGCCAACTACAATGGTCCTACCGGGACGGCGCGTGAACCACTGCATTTCAACTTCAATATCCCCGACCGGGATCCCCTCAAACGAGATCCCTTCGGGTAAACCAGGGTATCGACCCGAGTAGGTATAACCTTCCGCCGAGAGTGCAACCAGCATTTGGTTGATGTTCTCGAAATACTTATCGGAGTACCAGCCGCACCGCATACGGTCGATGTCGAGTTTGAAGGTTTCGTTGGTGAGGCGTTTGCCGTCGAAAATGCTCATTGGGAGGTCCTTTAGCGAATTTTAGATATTTAGAAAATCGTCTGTGGATTTTACGAGATGCATGCCGGCTTTCGAGAACTTCTCGAAGGCTTCATTTCCAGCATCGGTGAAGTCGGCGCCGGGGACGACCACAGGGGATGTGCAGTCTTCAAGAAGATAGACCTTATCCACTAACGACTTGTCTGTGACATTGATATCGTCGAGCAAGTCTGATATCGTCCAGGCCACGCAATGTGATTTGGCCTGGCCGGCAATGACTACTGCCGCAACCTGTTGGAGCGTTTCGATGAACTTGGCATTGTGTCCACCGAGCGATTCGCCTTTTGGCCCCAGTGTTACTTCGGGTCCAATGACAGAATAGTGTTCCGTAAAAGGCCGGTCGCCCTTAATTTCAAAAGAGGGCTGCGACAGACGGGCCATGGAATGGAAAAAAACTGCTTCTTCCACCGCTGACACAAGTGCATGACCAATTCCCCCCAGCATTGCATGGTATGGCCAAATGGTCAGCGCATATTTTCCCTTTTTCTCCAACTCCCCGGCATAATGGATCATCATTTTTTGCCCGTAATCAGATGTGATGCCAAAGCGCGGGGCGAGCGCCGGGTTGAAACTCCATTTACCCGATTCAAGATCACCAGCCTGGATAGTTGTATAAGGCACGGGATGGTTCCCGTTTTTGTCAACTAAAAAGATGGCGTGGAAAACCTGCTGTGATAAATGTGTATCCATCGTTGCAGATATGTCCGTAATTTGAGCAAGGTTCTTATATATGAACCGGCAAAGGCGGATATTGTCCTCCACAGCACCAACCCCGCTACGACCCGCCACAAACAATTCATGGCCCGGAATGCAGAACGTGTTCTGCACATCCACGAGCAGCAGCCAGATGCGTTTTTTGTCAGCTGTAGCGGGTTGAAGCTTATTCTGTCGGGCCCAATCGGATGCTTCTACGGCGCGTTCTTCATAGGGTACACGCCAGATCTTTTCGACCTTGCCTGCAACAAAAAAAGGTGGAATGGATAGAGGCATCTTTTTATTCTACCGCGTTGATAGAAAGTCGGGACAATATTTCCCGATTAGCGTACCTATCATTTTTATGCACTGAATTACAACGGAATCCGGGACAAGAAGCCTATGTGTTAAATCCCCGCGATCGTGAGTATCAAATCAGTAATGTACCCAAAAGTAAAACCAACAAGGATGCCCCAGCCCGCCTGGAACTTCGTACCGGGCCTGCGGTTGATGTGGAACAACTCACCGATGATATACACCAGGGCGCCTGTAGCAAGTGACAGGAACAAGACGAACATTGCACTGGAGAGAAAATAATAGCCGATAATAGTGCCAATGAAAGTTGGACCGCCGCCGATCAGCCCTGCGAGGCCAAGGAATGCCCACGAAGGCCTGTTCCCTCCTCCGATAAGCGGGCCCACAATGCCAAATCCCTCGGTGGCATTATGGAGGCCAAAACCAACGATCAAAAGAGCAGCGAAGGCGATCTCCCCACGCCCGGCTGATTGGCCGATTGCCAGACCTTCAGAGAAGTTATGTAACCCTATCCCTGTAGCGATCATCAATGCCAGGCGCGTAGGTGAAAGGGCCTGACCAGCTACCGCACGAAATTTAATAAATTGATGCTCGAAGGCGATCAGTCCCAGCAATCCCACTCCAAACCCGATAATAAAAATTGAAAGTAAAACGAAGAATTCACTGTAATTTTTATTATCAACAATGGCGGCTTTTATTGGTTCTGAAAGTTTTGTAAAAATATCTATCAAGAGGAACAACAGGATACCGGCAGATGTCATGGAAAGAAACGACCGTGCTCCATCAGATATGCCTTTTATCCTACCGAGCGGCAGGCCGAGATAGATTGTAAAACCGGCGATAGCGCCGAGAAAAACTGTCTGAATAAAATCCAAGGTATTTGCTCCGTGTTGAAATGAAAATCAGCCTTAATTAGGCTGATTTATCAAGATTGTATCATATTAGGTATTTTTTTAATGGGTGCTTTACAAGGGCCGTGGGTAGTTACTTATTTGTTTTGAAAAGATTTATTTTTTAGACTTCCTGGTGATCTTGCCGCGATATGCCGGGGCGGTTATA
>CAZPCR010000076.1:6400-10002 GCA_964585035.1 uncultured Anaerolineaceae bacterium | reverse complement strand
CCCGCTGGTCAAAATCCGATACCGGATAATCTCGAATTTGCATTACTTCCATGATCAGGTGGTCGGCTTCGACGGTGGCCTGCCCTGGTTGGTCGACAAATTTGGCCTGGACGGCCGTCCAATCGCCCTGATAACGCTCGCGCTCGCCAACAGACAGGGGACGAATATTCAAGGTATCAACGTGCTTCTGTCGATCAGCCAGTTCTTTTTGAGCTTCCTTCTCGTTACCTTTGTTATCAACGGTGCGGTCATATTCAGTTCCAAATTTATCATGGAACTTATCTGAACGTTTGCGCCTGGCAAAAATCGGCGCCAAAATTATGCCCATGACTACCAATATCAAAACAACAGCGATAAAAATATATGTGGTGCTCATATGAAATCTCCTTTTAATATTTGTTTAAACAGTGGTGCGGCATTTAACGTCTTGAACCGACAAGCAATCCAAGAATGATAAATAAAATCACCATTCCAATCAGAAAACCCAGGTTATACTGGCTTCCATTATTGTGCACTTCGTACATCTGTGCATCCTTATTAACGAATGATAGAACAAGGGTCACCGGGGATATGATCCCGTGCCAGATTCCAAGCAGGATACCGGCGGGACTCCCGTGCGCATCGGCCGTATTGACCAGGGGGTTCGGGCCGGGGGCATAGGTTTGTATGTTTACGCCGGGCACGTTGATCTCACCATTGGGAGCGGGTGTTCCGCCCTTTGCATTCGGGACAGGTGTATTGATTTGTGCAACACTGCCGGGCGCGCAGCCTGCGACCATTACGAGCATTAAGACTACTACAACGAATATGATGATTTTCACCTTGGTCTCTTACCTCCGGATGGGTTTAGGCAGGTTCTTATGTAAATGAACCGTAGAAGGCTTGCAGGATATGAAACTACGAGGTACTGCGAAGCAGTATGCGAAGCGCTAAACGAGCAGCAAAGATTTATGCAAGAAGCAGTAAATGGTACTCCATTGTCATCTTACAATCAAAACTCCCCAACTGCATCGTGCAGCCGGGGAGTTTTGTTCTCCACCACTTGGGGGAGATGATTACAAGGTATTATGAAGCGTTACGCGGACAGAAGAGATTTATCCAGGTAGCAGTAGGTCATGTCAGTATTATACGTTTTATGTCCAGGTCAATTCCGTTTTTCGTTTAATGCCTATACCCATGTTGGAATTAATTAAAGCCGAACTGTAAACTCCAGAAGGGACGGTACCCCCCATTTTACAGATAGGTCTTAATGGATCATGGTCAGGACTTGATATGTCCCGTTCGAAGCCAACCTCTCTCCTGCCAAACATCCACATATTTTGGGTCTGGCCAGCTCTCATGAGAATTGAAATCAGAAAATTCAACGGGAAAAATGAGACCGCGACGGTCCGGCTCCGACCACCCAAATTCGACCTCGCGATCGCAATTGCCGCAATTTAGGTAAAACTCATCACCTTCACGGTTGGTTTCCGTTTCGTTCGTTTCATATTCTTCGGGTTCAGAGTCAGAGTCGTCTTCCGCGAACTCGCCGAAGTCGCCTCGCTGTACCTCATCGTTTCCATTTTCCTCGACCTGTTCTTTAAACTCATATTGCCAGTGATGATCATCTTTGAGCGGCCCCCATTCCCGCCAGCTTTCGCTATCAGCGCCGGCCTGGATGCTCCAAATGTGAGTGACGACCAATTCATGACCACCACATTTTTTACAGGTGTACTTTGGCATGCCGTTCATGTTCATAATCGTATTCCTTCTCTACAGAATACTGCATAATTATATAATCCCGTTCTTGTTCTTTGGGACAAGGTAATATGTTCTGTCAGGTTCTACAGCGATATTGCTGGAAGAAGAGAAAATCATTTGTTTGGGATATCTAAATCGCCACTTCTACTCGTCCAGATCCTTTACGTTTGGCGGCATAGAGTGCGGCATCAGCAGACCTCAGGATAGTTTCACTCGTCGAGCCATTTTCGGGAAAGACTGCAACCCCGAGAGAAAGTGTGACTGCCTCAAGTATTTTCCCTTCGATTTGGATGTTGAAATGGTGTGAAAGCTCGCATAAATGTTCGGCGCGCTCTCGCGTAATTTTCCTCGAAGCATCGGGCAGGACAATTATGAATTCATCGCCGCCGTAGCGGCAGGGAATGTCATCTCCGCGGACATGATGGAGCAGCAATTTACCCAATTCACGCAGGATGGAATCGCCTGCAGCATGGCCGTACGTATCGTTATATCGCTTGAAATCATCCACATCCAGCATAATGATGCCAATTGAAAGGCGGTTGCGTGAGGCCCGCAGCAGCTCTCGCTCCAGGGTCTCTTCCATGTAACGTCGGTTGAATAAACCGGTCAGATGGTCCCGGACGGACACCTCGCGCAAGAGTGCTTCACTCTTGAGCAGGGCATCCTGGGCCTCTTTACGCTCCGTTATATCGCGGATGTTGCATTGGATGACCTTCTCAGGTCCCTCGAAATATACATTACTGACGAATTCCACTTGAATAAGCTTTCCGTCTTTCGCTTTAAGAGGTAAATCTTTATATCGGATATATTCATTTTTTTGCAGGGCCTGGAAGGCTTCCTTACTGGCCTCGATATCCTTGAACGCACCGACCTCCCAAAGCTTTTTTCCTGTAAACTCTTCGCGTGAGTATCCTAACAGGTTGACCAGGAACGGGTTGACATCTGTGATCGCTCCCGTTTTGGAATCCAGAATTAAGATGCCGTCCTGCGCGGTCTCAAACAAGCGGCGATAGCGGAGTTCTGAATCTTTCAGTGATGTTTCGTCGAATGTCCCTACTTTACTGGCCGTGCTCTTCATGAATAAGTCGGACGCCTTTCATTTATCAACATTAAGACGCTGCGGACGCGCCAATGAACACACAACAATTAATTTTATAACAAACAAAATATCTGCTGCATCCGCCGATTGGGGAAGGTGGTTATCCGCCAGTTGGGGGATGCCTCGTTTTAGAGCATTTGCATGAACAAATCCACCACATGAGGATCGAAATGTGTTTCTGATTCCGAACGAATATATTCGCGGACTTTTTCTTCGGGCCAGGCGCGTCTGTAAGGTCGGTCTGAGTTCAATGCATCCCATACATCCACCACGGCAAAAATGCGCGCAACCTGGGGGATCTGATCGCTTTTGAGTCCGCGTGGATACCCGGTGCCGTCCCATTTTTCATGATGACAATAGGGAATGTCCAGAGCAAGATGCAGGTAGAGAATGGGGGAAAGCATCTCGTAGGCTAAGGCGGGGTGCTTTTTCATAGCTATCCATTCGTCGTCTGTCAGCGGGCCGGGTTTGAGTAATATCCCGTCCGGAACTCCCATCTTACCGATATCATGCAATAATGCCCCCCAGCGGATTTGTACCAGTTCTACCTCGCTCAGGCCGAAAGCGTGCGCAAGCTTCATCGTCATCTCCGTTACCCGCTGAGTGTGACCTTCGGTTTCCTTTTCGCGTAGGTCAAGGGCGCGCGACCAGCCTTCTATTGTGGCATCGTAGGCGAGCGCGAGTTCCGAGTTGGAGCGTTGCAGGCTTTTAAAAAGCGTGGCATTCTCGATCGCAATAGCCGCTTGCCCGGCCAGGGTATAGA
>CAZPCR010000076.1:0-6300 GCA_964585035.1 uncultured Anaerolineaceae bacterium | reverse complement strand
GTCTTCCTGACGGCCGGGGAGCGGAAGCCGCGTTCGGCTCCGAAATCCAGCATTTGCGAATTGGAATTTAATATCAAAATGTCAGCCGCATCAATATCAAGTTCGGTTGTTACATGAGCGAGGATTTCTGAAAGGCAAAGTTCTAAATCAAAATTTGATGCAATGACTCGATCTATCGCGCTCAAAGCGATAAGATGCTCAAGTTGCCGTTGTATCATTTTATCTGCCTGTTTGCGCTCGGTGATATCGCGATTTACACTGATATAACCCGTAATCTTGCCTTCTTCGTCTCGGTCCACCAGCGAAGACACTTCAACTGGAAACCGCGTGCCGTCTTTTCGCTGCTCGGTTGCTTCTCCATGCCATCGTCCTGTTTTGGCGAGCGTTTGCGTCATTTCCTCGGCGTCCATCTCGGGCCATTGGGTGCCGATGATCTCCACTCCATTTCGTCCGAGGACTTCCCCCGCTTTCCAACCGTAAAGAGACTCGGCAGCCGCGCTCCATACCGTCAGCCGGTCCAGGGCATCAGAGGCGACGATGGCATCCTTTACGCTCTCGAGCATGATAGCCTGATGACGGATCTGCTCTTCTGCCTGCTTGAGCGTAAAGATCTGCTCTCCGTTCACCCCGGAAACGATGAGCGCGTCCACCTCGCGGCTTCGAATGGCGCGCAATATTTCTCCTGTTTCTTCAAGCTGCGCGCGCAGGTAGCTGTTTTCAGCGACAAGTTGTTTTTGTGTCTTCCTTATGGATTTCTTGGGCATTGTTTTTCCCGCTAGCTCCAAAGGGTTTTTCGAAACCTACCGGGCTAAAAATAACAAATAAGCGGCAAGTCCTATTGCTGTTTTTATCGAAAATGCGGCGCCACCAGCGATCGATCCAACATTTCAAATAAACACCCCGGCAGCATCCGCTTGGGGGAGAGGAATAAACGTTCAACGACAAATTTATATTGTCAGGCCGGGGCTGTGGAGCTTGCTGGCAATGTGAAGAAAAAGAGACTTCCTTTGCCCAACTCGCTCTCGACGCCTACCTGGCCGCCAAGCTGCTTAACGATCTGAAGGACGATGGAAAGGCCCAGTCCATGTTCCGGATTACGGGTTTGGTCTATCTGATTGAATGCTTTGAATAGGAGCGCCCGTCCGTCTAGCGGAAGGCCTGGGCCATTATCACGTGTCCAAAAACGGACCATACCATCCGGCTGGGTCGAGGCCCCCAGTTCCACATAAGGCGGCCTGCCCCCATGCTTGATGGCGTTGCTGATATAGTTCGCCCACACCTCTTCGATCCAGGGTCCATACCCAAGGGCTTCCGGCCAAGCGCCGGGGAAATCCAACTGGGTCCCGTTTTCCTCGATCATGGTATTCAAACGATTTCGGACCTTTGCTACAACCTGCGCCATATCCACGGGTTCTAGGGGCACATCCGCCTTATCTCTTTCGGCAAAGAGCAGCAAGTTGTTGATGATGCTGTTCATTTCGTAAGCCGTCGACCTGATCTGCCTCATATATTCATTCAATTCCTGGCGCGTCAAGTCCGGCACATCGAGGATCACATCTGAAGTCATGATCATGATGGTCAGTGGATCCTTGAGGTCGTGAGCGACCATATGGGTGTACGCTTCCAGATCCTTGTTTTGTGCTTGAAGGGCGGCTGCCCGCAAATGGAGTTGTTCGTTTGAGCTTTGAAGATCATCAAGAGCATCCCAAATGGCACCGCTCGGAATCCCTGAGGCTTCATCCAAACCCGGAAAGGCCATACTAACCTCTCTGTTTGGAAGTTCCCGATTCGACCGGTTTTGTTTGTAAGATGACATTGTAAAGCTCCCTTATTGAATACTCGATAATATTTCCCGATTCCAATGAATATAGTTTAAATCAAACATTCCCCGGTTGCATCCATCTGCCGGGGAATGTCCCTCTCCGCCATTCGGGGGAGAGGAATAAACCGTTCAACGACAAATTTATCTTATTGAGTCAGGGTCAGGGATCCAACATGGTCGTCTATGCTTAACTTTGACAGGATGTTTCTGGTGAATTATCAAATGCAGAGATCCTGTTTTCAGATGGAAGTTGAGTTGCCGGCAGGGTGAAGAAAAAGAGGCTTCCTTTGCCCAACTCGCTTTCGACGCCTACTTGGCCACCAAGCTTTTCAACGATCTGAAGGACGATGGAAAGGCCCAGCCCATGTCCCAGAGTAGGGACATGGCCGATCTGGCTGAAGGGTGTGAACAGGAAAGCTTGTGAGTCCGATTGGAGCCCTTGTCCGTTATCGCGTGTCCAAAAGCGGACCATTCCATCCGGCAGGGTCGAAGCCCCAAGTTCTACGTATGGCGGACTGCCCCCGTGCTTGATGGCGTTGCTGATATAGTTTGCCCACACTTCTTCGATCCAGGGTCCATAGCCGATCGTGTCCGGCCAGGATTCTGGAATGACGATCCGCGCTTGCTGATCCTTGATCATGTAACTCAACCGATCCCGGACGTTCCCTACTACGCGACTCATATCCACTGGCTCTATCGGCACCTCCGCTTTGCCTCCCACAGCGAAGAGCAATAAGTTGTTGATAATGCTGTTCATTTCGTATGCAGTGAACCTGATTTGCTGCATAAACTCATTCAAATCCTGGCGCGTCAAGTTGGGAACATTGGTGATCAGGTCTGAAGCCGTGATCAAAACGGTCAACGGATCCTTGAGGTCATGTGCGACCATATAAGCATAAACTTCCAATTCCTTGTTTCGGGCTTGTAAAGCGATTGAATCCTCGCGAAGCTGTTCGATCGACTGTCGAAGATCATTTAGAACATCCCTTTTCATGCCCTCCGGAATACCCTCCAATTCCGTATCGTTCATACCGGCTTTTAAATACGAAAAGTCTTGAATTGGTCGGTATCCTTTGTAAGATAACATATTCGCAACTCCCTCTTGATATTCGATGATATTTCAAATTTTCAACAAATATATATTAA
The DNA here is from genome assembly GCA_964585035.1 of uncultured Anaerolineaceae bacterium. Lineage (GTDB taxonomy): Bacteria > Chloroflexota > Anaerolineae > Anaerolineales > Villigracilaceae > Fen-1038. Next base: position 3,332 of record CAZPCR010000076.1, on the reverse strand, counting down.
AACAAACACTCCCCGGCTACATCCACTGATCGGGGAGTGTTGACCTCCCCCACTTGGGGGAGAGAAATAAATGATGTCAGGCCACGAGTTTATGTCGTAAGGCCAGGGCCACAGCCTCTGTGCGGCTGGTGACACCTAACTTTGAGAGAATGCTGCTAACGTGGGATTTAACGGTGGATGGGCTGACAAAAAGCTTTCCGGCAATTTGAGTGTTGTTCAAGCCTTCGACCATGAGAGCCAGGACGCCTCGTTCACGTTCAGTCAGGTCATGTCCGGGTGCGGGCGGCTGGTTGGCGGCATGCACCAGTGCCTGGGCAGCCTCCGGCGATAAAGTCGCGCGACCTTCGTGTGCCGCCCGGATGGCCTTTACCAGGTCATCGGCTGAAACATCCTTGAGCAGGTATCCGATGGCACCTGCCTCCAGTGCGTTCTTCACCAGCTCCTCTTCCTTAAAGCTTGTCAGGACGATAACCTGTACCTTCGGAAACTGCTCGCGGATTTTGCGGGTGGCTGTCGCCCCATCCATATCGGGCATCATCATATCCATTAGGATGACATCCGGATGAAGCTTTCCACAGAGCTTAATGGCGGCTTGACCGTCTTCAGCTTCACCGACCAATTCCAGGTCGTCAAAAGCTTTCAAGAAGGTTGCCAATCCCCGTCGGACCATGGTATGGTCGTCCACCAACATAACGCGAATAGTCGGAGACAGCTGTTTTGTCATAATGCCTCCTTAGGGTCAGCATCTTTCCAATTTATTGTGAGTTCGGTCCCTTGATCGGGCTGAGTCGTGACTGATAACAATGCGCCTACTTCTTCGGCCCGTTCCCGCATCATGGACAAGCCATAATGACCTGAGATGTTTTGTTCCAGATCAAAGCCAATGCCATCATCATGTATGCTCAGTTCAATGACTGTTTTTCCCTGCTTGAGATTAATGTCCACTTTGGCTGCCCTGGCATGTTTGGCAACATTATTTAGTGCTTCCTGGCATATACGGTAGATCGCCACCTGCACTTCGGAAGGCAGGCTTCCTCCGCCAACTATATTTAAGTTGGTCGGGATATTTGTCCGTCCGATGAAGGAATTAACCAACAGGCGCAAGAGGTCGCTCAATTCGGCATCGGTGAGGGTGGAAGGTCGAAGCTCGGCCAGCAGGGCGCGCATTTCAGCCTGGGCGCCGCGCGTCAAGCGGCGTAAATCTTCAAGGGACTCCCGTGCCAAAGCCTGGTCACGATCCCACAGCCGCGGTAGCACTTCGGCGATCAAACCGGCCGAAAAGAGTGACTGGTTGACGGCATCGTGCAGGTTCTGTGCGATACGCTGGCGTTCCTGAAATGCGGCGAGTGCCTGAGCCTGCTTGAATAGATCGGCATTAACAAGAGTGATGGCGGCTTGGTTAGCCACGGTGAGCGCCAGGTCGGAGTGATGGCTGGTGAAGTAATTCCGGTCGGTGTGTGCCACACCGATACCGCCAATAACGCGACCTTTTATCGCCAGAGGCACCCACATCCAGGCTTTCACTCCAACCAGTAACATGGATGCGTCACCCTTCAAGAACGAACGTAGGAAACGCGCTTCCTTATTTACCCCGGTCACGTCCGCGATCCGGATCGGGCGGTGCTTGTTAAACAGCCTTGAAAGGATCTCGGGGCCATCTAACCGGATGTGGAAGGGTGTGGCATTTTCAAGCTGTTGTACTCCCCGCAGAGCCACGGTCACCAGCGTGGAGTCTTCCAATATAAAAAGTGCGGCATGTGTATACTTGATAATTACGAGTAATTGGTCGAGTATAAGGTCCGGTTTGAGCTCCAATGAAGAAGCTAGGGCGTGTGAAATATCCAGTAAGATGGACTGTTCACGCAGGCGGACTTCTTCCTGCTGATAAAGAAGTTGTTCCGCCTCAACCCGTTCGCTGACGTCACGGACAACGCTTAATTGACAGGCACGGGACTGATATATGAACGCTGTTCTATGTACTTCGACATAAAACGGCGAACCATCACGGCGTAAATGCACAGCCAGTGAATTGGCGACCTCGTCATAATGAACAGTCCGGGTGGATTCGAAAAATTCGACTCGGCTATCAGGATGGATATAAGCTGCAGGAGTCAGACCAATGAATTCCTCGACGGTATATCCATGCATCGCAGCCGCCGCGGAGTTGGCCTCGACGACGCGTTGGGTCTCTGAATCGTGGATGATCAATCCATCGCTGACGGCTTCGAAGATCCCCCAATACGGCTGGTCCTTTTTTTCAAGTTGGGGCGGACGGTTCTGGTCGACGCTCATAAAGTTTACTTTCCTGTAATTCGACCCGTTGGTCGCAATCGATCTTCGTCAAGCCATCTTCAGGTCCGGTTTCCTTTTCAAGGTGGGTTGGGCACTTTTCCTTGTAATCTGTCACACTCATTTAATAATAAAAGAGTTCCATCCCTAATTGTTTATACAGATAGACTATCACATTTGCTCTATGAGTGCAAGGTTTTCACACTAGACCGGCACACGTTTGTTGAAGTAACTCCGTACTTCCAACCCAAAGGCTCCTTGCAATATCGTCTTTCAATATTCCATGCTCTCAATATAATAATCCATATATCGAACGATGACCCGAACCTGGACGCCCCATAGGATCTCGTGGTTAAATCCTGAGCTTGGGTAGGCAAGGTATGTTATGCTTGCCATGTAGTTACCCTTTCCGAAACCGGCCTCTCCCATGTCCAACGACCGAACAACACTACTCCTGGCAGATGATGACACCACCATTCTGGATAGCGTGGCCCCTTTCCTCGAGCGCGCAGGCTTCGTCGTAGTGTTGGCGTCAGACGGTGCAGCGGCGCTGGACAAGATTCATTCCCATCATCCCAACCTGGTTATTCTCGATGTGCTCATGCCGCGTCTCGACGGTCGCGAGGTCTTGCGGCGCCTGCGGCACGAAAACAACCTGACGCCAACCATCCTGCTCACACAGGTGGGCGAGTCGGCGGAGCGCGCCCTTGCTTTGGAAGAGGGCGCCGATGATTATCTCAACAAACCGTTCGATCCTCACGAATTACTGGCCCGCATTCGAGCCGTACTGCGCCGCAGCCATGCAGGCGAGCGCTCGCTCTCGGTTGCATGGCTGTTGGAGGCCGGAGAGTTGAGACTCGATCGCCGTGCCAGGCGGGCAGCGCTTAGCGGTCAGCCTTTGGACCTGACCCCCAAGGCGCTCTCTGTTCTGGAATATTTGATGACGCACCCCGATGAAGTCGTATCTCGTGAACGCTTGCTGGATGCTGTCTGGGGCTGGGAATATCCGACCGGCACGCGCACGGTGGATACCCGTATGGCTG
>CAZPCR010000075.1:0-10026 GCA_964585035.1 uncultured Anaerolineaceae bacterium | reverse complement strand
CGAAAAGCAACACATCAGGATCGTGCAGCACTGCGCGCCCAATGGCAAGACGCTGTTGCATACCGCGCGAAAATGTTCGCACCAGATCGCGCCGTCGAAGTTCAAGCCCGACCATTTCCAGCATTTCGGTAATGCGTTCATCAAGGCGGAGAACCCCATACAAGCGTCCATAAAAGCGCAGGTTTTCCTCGGCCGTCAGATCTCCATAGAGCAAAGGCTGATGAGATACGATTCCCAACCTGGCCCGTACGGACGCGGCCTGGTTGGGCAGGCGAAACCCTGCAATAAAAACTTCACCCAGGGATGGATGAGACAGCGAAGCCAAGATGCGCAGGAAAGTTGTTTTCCCCGAGCCGTTCGGACCCAATAACGCCACAAACTCGCCGGGCTGGACGTCAAAGTCCAGCCCCCGCAAGATGGTCTTCAAGCCGAAACGTTTGACGAGGTGCCTGACTTTAATCATAACGAGTCTCAGTTAGGCGGCTCATTTTGATCACTTCATTTCTTTAATAATGTCTTTCAATTCATTGCGTCGCCTTTGATATGCCTGATCGGATAGCTTACCAGCGCGATGCAGGTCATCCAGAGCCAGGATGGCGTCCATCACTTCGTCGGTCGACTCGAAATCGGCTTTGACCTCTTCGACTTTCTTGATCCGTCGGTCGCGGAAGAAAAGATATACCCCGGCGACGATCAAGAGGCTTCCCAGGGCTTCTCCCCCAATCAAGATTCCCTGGCGCGGATCGGGACCGGTCGCAGAGCTGACACTGGGTTGACCCGAAACCGAGAAATCCAAAGGCTGATCGGCCTTCAGGTCAGAGGCGGTAAATTCCTGGTAATTATTATTTTGAATGACTTGAATGCCTTTATTTTCCAGTTTTTTGCCATCCACATTCATTCCATCTGGAATGAGCAGAACCAGGGACGGAACGTCAATTCCGAAAGGCTGGTCGATCTCCAGCTTGTTAGCATACGGCATATTAAAGAAAGCGATGATCGAGTAGGGTGTAGCCGTGGGAACCACGGCGATGCCTTTATCGGCGGTTACAAAGGGAGCACTATCCTGTCCGGCCTGGTAACCACCGTTTTGAGCACCAGGCGGTAGTTTAATAAATGGAAGGGAAGTGCCGTCTGTTGATATGACAACAGATTTATCGCTTGAATTTGAGAAGGAGAATATCTCAAGGATTTGTACTGTACCCGCCGTTGCGAAATCGGTATATATGTGGACTTGAGTGAATGTTAACAGGCTGAGATCCTTGCTTGAATCGTACAATTTTATGGGTGGCAAGGCGATCTCGGTAGTGCCTGATTTGGCCGCATCGAAGGCGGACTGATATTTGATGCCTGCATATTCCACTTCCGCCAGGAAAATACGGTTCTCCGGCATTGCAACATTTTCAAATTTGTATGAACCGTCGGATGCAATTGTGCCGGCCAGAGTAACGACTTCTTGAGGGCCGCTGGTTGGGTCTTGAGCATGATCGAACCCGTGGATGGTGACCGTCAGATTCTCAGCCTGAGTCCCACCTGCCACCTGAACACTACCACTGACCGTGCCAGTCCCTGTCGCGGACTTCGGCTCGGTTGTTGAAGAGGAATTGGTCGCAGCTCCCGGAGTCCCATTTTCAACTGGAGGTGTTTCACTCCCCGCCGTAGGTGGGGTTGAAGCGGCAGCTACTTCGGGGGCTGTTGCAAAGGTTAGGGACCGTAGATAGGAAGCAACATCAAAAGCTTCATCATCCGTAAAGTTTTTTCCAAAGGCGGGAATATCACCTGAGCCGTTCTTGATGATCTTTACAAGGTCCACTTCAGAGAGCGCTGCCATTCTGGCTTGATCACCGAATTTCCCGGCGCAGTCTCCACAACTGGTTTCAAAGAGCGACTTGCCCTGTGCGAGTTGATCGGCGGTGGTATGGAGAGTTAATACATACGAGATGACATCCCAGCGTTCCTGGTCGGTCAAAGCCCCCACAAATGGCGGCATAAAACGATCAAGATTACCCTGTGTGACAACTTTGAACCATTCTGCAGGTGACGCCGTACGTCCAACTTCAGGCAAGCCAATGCCCGGAACCGTGACGGGTAATTGCATGCTTTGCGGGCCGTCACCGAGGCCTTTATCACCGTGACAAGCAGTGCAGTTCTGTGCGAAGATGGTCGCGCCGTTCTGCACGTCGGGAGCGGATGCGGGATACAGAGCGCCTAGCGTGGGCATAGGTGTAGGCGACACATAATTAGGCGGAGGAGTAATATCGGAGGCAAGTGTAAAATTGCAGGCCGCCAGGGTCAGGGTTGCCAAAGATATTACAAATAATGAACGAAATTTCATGTGTTCCTCAAACAGGCGTCGCACAACAGATTTCCAAAGGCAGAAGCCCAGAGTCTAACATCTTATGTCTATCTCAATGCTTTGCCACAGTGAGGACAAAACAAATCCGTAATCAAAACAGATTTTCCGCAGCGCGGGCAGAACCCGGCCGATATTGTTTTACGTGCTTTACGACGTGTGGCCAGCATAGTTTCGATCTCATCGTCCGTAATCCGGTCGGATTTATTTGATGCATCTCTACTCGATCTGTCTGCTTGATTGGCTGCGGCAGCTTGTTCCAAACGAGATCCTGCCTTTACGCCTTTCTGTGCTTCCTTTGGAAATGCATTGCCAGGTGACTGGTTGGAACTAAGATGATCCAGCTTCTTCAAGACACTGGCACCGATTTGCAGCAGTTCCGCGCGCTGAACAGGATAATCTTCTTCGGGAATTTTTCCAAGTTTGAAGTCAAAATCAAGTTCCTGCAAGGCAGTAATGATGCGATCGCGTTCGGCCATCAGGGAGGAAACTTCCTGATTCTCCTGCAACACACGCCCCGAATGGGTGCTCATAAGAGGCGCGGCCAAGTATAAGCCCACGCCTAAAAGTAGTGCGATGAGCAAAAGAATTACACCGAGATCCATGACCCCTCTCCTAGTTCAGCATAGAATCAATAATGGATTTGATCTGGTCCATGGAAGAGAATGGGCCAACCTGCACGTATCGCAGCACACCGGTCTGGTCTATAAAATAGGTTTCCGGCACGCCTTTGATCCGAAATAATTGTGAAACCTTTGTACCGAGATCGGGTCCGTTGGGGTAGGTAATGTCAAACTTTTCGAGATAGGCGCGCGCTTCGGGTTCGGTATCCACATAATCCATGCCTATAAAGACCACCCGGCCATCCTCTTTGTAGTATTGCCAGGCCGATCTAAGATCGGCAGCTTCCTGTTCACAAGGTTTGCACCAGGATGCCCAAAAGTTGACCATCACCACTTTGCCGTTCAGGCTTGAAAGACTGGTTTGCGTCTGGCTGTTGAGCTCATAGCCGGTGAACATTGTCATTGTGAAATTATTGAGCCTGTCGCCAGGCTGTACCGTTCCTTGTTGAGAGCGGTTGAGTGTGACGGCAACAATAACCAGCAGGCCAACGAATACTCCCCAGATTATGATCTGTACCCAGAGAGGGACAGATCGTCGACTGGGGGTCGGAATTGTATTATCAGTCATGCAATCTCCAATGAAATGTACCTGTGCTGGAGCTCTTGACATCCAGTACGGTTTTTTTTATTTCCTTTTCTTAAGTTCTTCCTCAAGGCGTATGACATAGTCATCTTTTGACGCCTCATTCGTTGATGGTTTGTCATCGCCCGATGTTGAGGTTGAATTGGTAATAGCAGCGGCTGGTTTGGTCCACATCTTCATTGCGCGCAGGAGCAGGATTGCTCCGGCCAGGATGATCAATGGCGGCAGGACATACACCAGCCAGTTAAGTCCTGTGCGAGGCGGCTCGGCTAATACGCGCACACCGTACTGGACTACAAAATATTGCTTGATCTGACTTTCTGTCCAACCTTGCGAAAGCTGCTGACGGATCAGGTCGCGCCACTGACGGCAGGCTTCGGTTGGGCATACGTCAAGCGGTGTGTTCGCACAAACCGGGCAATACAATTGATGCGCGATGCGATTGACTTCATCGTCAGAGGGCGTTGGCTGCTGGGCAAGAGCGGTCCTGGTTTGAATGAGGGCCGAAGTAATAAACAGTACAAAATAAATAATGCGTAAAGACCGCCGTAGTTTCATGGTTTATTTATACGGATCACTCTCTACATTTTATGGATCAATCTGCCGCGCTAGTCTGTTCCACGCGGTGTGATCGTTCCCGGACATATTCAAGCTCCCGGTCGGGCCAGGCCGCGACCAGGATCCCGAATAAAAACACGAATGCGCCGATCCAAAGCCAGTTGATCAATGGATTGACAAAGATTTTGAATGTCGCGCCGTTGGCTGTCGCGGGCTGCCAGTCCACAAGCAAGACATAGAGGTCATCCTGCATGCTTGAGCGTTCACCGGGAATGGTCATGTTTTGTTGGGCGTCGGGGTAATAGTCTATGCGGGGATGGAGCTCACCGAGATAGTTGCCATTTTGGTCGTATACACCAACCACCGCGCGCGTTACCTGCCTGTTATCCGGTCCATTGAATTGAGCGATCGATTCGTATTGGACCGTATAGTTGCCAAGCTTGAGCGAACCGTTCACCGGTAAAGTGCCCTGGGTTTGGGTCTGGAAAATGTTGATGCCCAGGATGCCAACAGCCATCAGCATCATGCTCATGTGGATGATGTATCCGCCATACCGCCTGCGGTTGCGGCTGATGAGAGTCCACAATGCGGTAAAGAAGTTTTCGTCCTGCGCTTTCATCCGTCCAATGGCTCCGCGCCAAAATTCCTGAATCGTGACCAACAACACAAGGGCCACCAGGAAAAAGCCAACCAGTGCAATGGCGTTCTTCGTATACGTGAAGAATAAAATGACGGCGATTAGAAGCGCCGCAAGCGCGGATTTCCACAAGGCGCGTCCAAGGGTTTTGACAGTCGAATGTCCCCAGGCTGAGAGCGGAGCGACCCCCATCAATAACATCAAGGTTGCAAAGAGTGGGGCAGTGGCCCTATCATAGAATGGCGGCCCAACGGTCACTGTTTGACCTGTAATAAGTTGAGAAATGAGCGGGAAGATCACTCCCCAGAAACATACAACCAGGACGCTGATAAACAACAAATTGTTAAGCAGGAAAAGCGCTTCCCTTGAGAGCAGGGACTTCAACTCCGTCTCTCCGCGAAGTTGAGGCCAGCGATAAATGACAAGACCAATGGATGAAGCAAACGTAACCACAATGAACACGAAGAAAGCGGGCCCGATCGCGCTCTGGGCGAAAGCATGCACGGAGGAGAGCACACCGGAACGCGTTAGAAAAGTGCCGAAGATGACCAGCGCGTAGGTCAGGATAATCAGGATCATGTTCCACTGTTTGAGCAGGCCGCGTTTCTCCTGGATCATCACAGAATGGAGAAAGGCCGTACCAGTCAGCCAAGGCATCAACGCGGCAATCTCAACCGGATCCCAGCCCCAGAAGCCGCCCCAGCCTAACACATCGTAAGCCCAGCGGCTGCCCAAAACAAGCCCAAAGGAAAGGAAGAGCCATGCCCACAAAGTCCAGCGGCGAGTGATGCGTATCCAGCGGTCGTCGGTGCGACCTGTGATGAGGGCGGCTATCGCGAACGAGAAGGGAATAACAAATGAAACAAAGCCCAGATATAACATCGGGGGGTGGATGATCATGCCGGGATGACGGAGCAAAGGATTGAGGCCAAGCCCATCGGCGGGAATGAGAGGTATCGTGTTCAACGGTGCGAACATGCTGGTGAGAACCTGACCGTCGAGAGTCTGCCAATAGCGGGCAAAGGGGTTTTCGTAGAAAACGACAAGTCCCAGAAAAAAGGCCGTGGTGAGCGAAGTGACCACGATCACCCACGGGAGGAACTCTCGGTCGCGATCCCACTTGCGCAGTGTAACCAGCGAAGCAAATGCGGACATCAGCCATGACCAGAAGACCAGGGAACCGGCCTGCCCACCCCACCAGGCGGTGATCTTCAGATAAGTTGGCATTTCGCGGCTGGTCACTGAATAAACGAATGAGACTTCGAAATGATTGGTTATCAGGAGATAGATAAGGGTAGCCGCAGATAAAGTGATAAGAGGCCATATCAGAAGCATCGCGCGCCGGGCAGACTCGACCACTCCCGCGGATTTCGTCCGGTCGCCGTAAACCGCCGCGCCGACGCTGTATAAAGCTACCAAGAAAGCTACGACTAAAATTCCATATCCAAATTCGGCCAACATCCAGGACTCCTTATATAAAGAATGCCTGACGGAATAGGGACCCGTCAGGCATGGTTGTTCTCAACCACCGGTTTGCTGCGGTACTGCTTCCTGGTACTTGGATGGGCATTTGAGCAGGAGTTCGTCCGCGTGGAACATTCCGTCCGTCCCCAGCTGGCCGGTCATGATGGCCTGTGCTTCATTTTTAAGCAGATCAGGCTTTGGACCTGTGTAAACTATTTTGATGCGTGATCGGTTAGGATCGATCACTGCTGCGTGCAAAACAGCAGCCAATCCACCCTGGGCTTCCACTACATTATTATCGGCTGTTACATTTGCAACCTCAAAGCTCAATGTCAGTGTCTGAGGGTCATATTGGATGGTGTCGCCGACAACTGCGCCTGAAATACGCATATTTTTGCCGATCACACTCTGGCTTTGGGCTTTGAGTTCATCGATCGTCATGAAGTATTCAGCGTTCGCCTGCGTGGACGAAACAATTAAATAGACAACTGCAGCCAAAATAAGCGTTCCGCCGATGACGAATTTTTTGCGTCCCATGTACTGCCTCCGGTTCCAACAAAAAAACACACGATCATTTCATTCTACATACCGAGATTAATGTACGCTGAAAACGACATAGACATAAGTAACGAAATCCCCCCGATTTTATCCTATTTGCTCCGAGGCGCCATTTTTGCATCTACGCTGCTTTCCGGCTCACGATTATTCTGCCAGTCTTAGCTTGGTTCCGCAAACACGACAGAAGTGATCACCAACCCTGGCGCGTGCACCGCATTGACTGCAATAAACTCCACTTTCTTTTTCGTTACTTCCCCGGGATTGGCCACGTTTACGTCTGGGTGATTTTTCCCCCCGACTCGATTGCCAGAAGAACACTACACCGCCTAGAACCAATGCAAAGCCGAGGCCGCCGAATACATATGGTAGATAATTTGCCAATACCAAGCGTCCCGGTGTATTGGGTCCAACCGGTTGGGATGGTTGTAAGGATGGTTGGGAGACGGTTAAATTATCCGTGATTTTTGTGTAGTTTATTTGCAGCATAAACTGTTGGCCTGCCCCCCAGGGACCGAAGTCTTTTATTAAAAAATCCACTCCGTCCGCGTTTTGGGTTGATTTCATTATAGGGTTCGTGATTATATTATTCGTATCAATCGGCACGCGCACGCTAACAGTGAGATCATCCACCGGGTAATCGCCCGCCCATAAATAAGTGAAATCCCGCCGCCCTCCTGATTTGGATATTGGCTCGTAATACTCGAGATGATACGTTACCTTTGCCTGTATCTGAATAGTTACTATCTGGCGATTGGCGTCTACAGTCGGGCCGACATAATCTGTATTGATCAGTCTTCCGTCCGAAGTTACTGAAGCAACCGCGACCAGGTTTGCGTCTTTCGGCAGCCCAATGGAAACGTTGACGGGCAGTTTGATCCCATCCGGTAATTTAAAATCGTAAATCACCAGCATACTGGGCTGGTCATATTCTGGCCAAAGCTGTACCTGGAGGGTTGCCAGCTTTAAAGATTCCTGTGCATGAGCGGAAAATGGAAATGCAAATATTCCTAAAAGAAACAGAATAACCAGCCACCTTCGCATGGATGCCTCCGATTGTTGGTATCCTGTATCTTACCATGCAAGCGGGAGGTCACCTATTGATGAATCGGTGGAGAAATTTATTTATTCCACGCTAGTACCATTATGCTCTGATTGAACTAATGCCTGCACCAGCTGCCAACAGACCTCGTTATTTGGCGTCGGGACATTATTACGTTTACCGATGCGGGTGATCGCTCCGCAGATGGAATCGATCTCGGTTGGGGCGCTGCGTTGGATATCCTGGAACATGGATGAGTGATTGAGAGCCGTTTTGCGTGCCACACCTTCGACCATAGCTACTGGATCACTAAATGCCAGTTTGACCCTCTGAGATAAAGCGACCGCGGTAGTCTCTTTGGCCAATGCATTCATCAAGGCGCGTGCACTGGGACGGGCTAGCAGTTCACCGTTCGGTACCCTAAGCAAGGCGGTCAAGGGGTTGATGGCAGAGTTTATAACGAGCTTACTCCAAACCAGCGACCTGACATCTTTGACAATTTCCAATTTGAAGCCCGCCAATATTAAAGCCGTTCCCAACGCATCGAAGCCCGGATGTGCCTCGATGGAGAGTATGCCATCACCTCTTAGTTCAACCAATCCCGGTTGGAGTAAAGTTGCACCCATTGTGGTTGTGCCCAGGACAACGCGACCTTCACCAAGCTTGTTTGCGAGGATCTCACGGTTGCCGAGTCCGTTCTGCAATGTCAAACTGAGACCATCCTCCGCCAGACAGTCTGCCAGTTGAATCGCCGCCCTGTCGGTTTGCCATGATTTGACCAGTACGACAGCATATTTTACGCCACGGCAGTCTTTTGGATCATCCGTAACTTGCACGGGGAACCTTTGTTCGTTGCCCGCAGCACCTACAAGCCGTGCACCATTCCGATCCAGCGCATTCAATCCAGGTTGCCAAGTCCCCAACATCGTGACGCCCAAACCTGCTTGAGTAAGACGCGCGGCAAATAGAACCGCGAGCGCACCGGTGCCTACGATGAGGATTTTCATTCTTTTATTTCTTTTCGATATCTTGTAGGAAAGCCTGCCATTCCGTATCGTCCATTTCCACCGAATGCTCGGCTGCCGGGAAGGAACGACTTTGGACATCAGTTATATATTCGGCAAAAGCGCGTTGCATCTCTGCGTGAAAGTCCGCATACTTCTTGACAAATTTGGGCGTGAAACGCTCGAAAGAACCGAGCATATCATTTGTGACCAGCACTTGTCCGTCACAGCCACGACCTGCACCGATGCCAATGGTTGGGATGGAAAGTTTCTTCGAGATCAATTCTGCCAGGCGTGCGGGAACAGATTCAAGCACGAGGCTGAAACATCCGGCTTTTTCCAGAAGAAGCGCATCTTCCAGCAATCGGCGCGCGGCCGGCGCTGTTTTACCCTGTGTATGGAAACCGCCCAATTGATTGACCGATTGTGGTGTGAGCCCCAGATGACCCATCACAGGGATACCGGCATTAACTATGCCGTGGATGGCTTCAACTCGCTCGCGCCCACCTTCGAGCTTGACTGCCTCCATGCCTCCTTCTTGCAAGAAGCGCCCGGCATTGCGGACCGCTTCCTCGCTGGAGACTTGATATGACATAAACGGCATATCACCGATCAAAAGTGCATACTGCGACCCGCGTGCGACCGCGCGTGAATGATGGAGCATGTCTTCCATGGTAACAGGTAATGTATTTTGATATCCCAGCACCACCATTCCAAGCGAATCACCCACGAGGATGGAATCTATACCGGCCAGATCCTCCGCCAGAGCGGATGGATAATCATAAGCCGTCAGCATACTGATAGGCTCACCTCGCTCTTTCTTTTGACGAAAGGAACCGGTTGTTACTTTCTTGCGATGAGGTACAGCCTGGGTCATGGTTACGGTATTTAAAACGGGAGCAATTGTTGACATGGTACCCTCCAGAAAAATGGTAGGGGCCGTTGGTTGCGGTGTCCCCCTTATTCCGCAGTGACAGCCTGATTATGGGGATCGTCGTCGCGTTCATTAGATACGCGCGACCTTGATATTATTCCACAAAAAAAGAATTGCTGCAATCTCCGTTTTGCCCTATAATCATAACGAGCAATAATTGAATGCGGTATCTGGATTCGCCGCGCACGTAATCCCACACCTTGGAATCCAAGTTCAGGAGAATACTATGCGTCGGATGTTTGGATTTTTGATCGGGATCATGGTCGGCGCGCTGGT
>CAZPCR010000074.1:0-10073 GCA_964585035.1 uncultured Anaerolineaceae bacterium | reverse complement strand
GGGGTGGTTTCTACGACCACGTTGTTCCACCCTCGGTGGACCAGAACGGATACGGATTGCGGGTTCCCGGCCTCGTCATCAGCCCTTATGCAAAACAGGGATATATTGATCACCAGGTTCTCAGCCACGATGCATATGTCAAGCTCATCGAGGATCTATATCTATCAGGCCAGCGAATTGACCCGGCTACGGATGGTCGCCCCGATCCTCGCCCGGATGTACGCGAGAACTCCTCTCAGCTTGGAAATCTGCTTAATGACTTTGACTTTTCCCAGCAGCCTCTGCAACCGCTTATCCTCCCAATCCATCCAACACCTGGTCCATCCTCCCAGCCGTGATAAGCAATGGATCAAAAGGCCTCGCAGGAATAATACCTGCGAGGCCTTCTTATAAGTTATATCTATGGTCGTATCGTAAGCAGGGTGTGTTCCATGAGCATCTGGTAAATACCATTATGGATGACCTGGTCAAAGCGCTTAACCCACACTATATTAAAGTGACTGGCACGTTAAATATCCGGGGCGGAATCGGCATCAAAGTCGAAGTAGAGCATATCAAGACCCCCAACCATAATCTTAAGAGACCGCTCTTTCTAATATTCCAGCGAAAAGTCGTACCTTGGTCTTATCTCGCAGACGCCGGGTGTGCTTTTCAGCACTCGCACTTACTACGAGGTTTATCTCCGTTCATCTCCGGTTATCCCCGGTTAAAAACGTTTCAACATCCTTGAGAGTCGGTATCCCGCTGCGTCCTCCCAGCCGCTGGCTGTTTAACCCGGCAACCGCGCTTGCCAGGGACGCACTTTGCTCCAGTCCCATACCTCTTAATAAGCCGAATAAGAAAGCGCCATGATAGCTGTCACCGCATCCCGTGGTATCCACCACATCCGGAAATAAATATGCTTTCTGATGGAAAGCCTGTCCTTCTCGTGAGTGGACCCAACTGCCCCTCTTGCCGTCGGTGATGACAACCAATCGGGGACCGCTCTTTTCGATAAGTTCAGCCGCTTTACTTATATCCGCTTCGCCGGTGTATTTTTCAGCAAAGTCTCGTGCGACTATACATACGTCTGTGAGTGGCACGAGCTCCCTTAACGCCGGCCTGTATCGGTCAACTCCTCCATCGAATGACACTTGAACCCCTGCCTCGCGCGCCCACTTCACAGCTTGCACGCATGCCTCCCAATGTCGGCCGCTGATATGCAGGAATTTTGCTGACTCAATGGCAGAGCGGTGCGTGTTGGTGATGGATGTCTCTCCTCCAGATCCCGGCCAAAACGTGATTGCCCGCGTCCCATCGGCTTTGGTCACTAAAATGCTTGAAACCGAAGAGGTGCAGCCCTGGCAAACCTCGATCAAGCCGATGTTCACCCCTTCTTTTTGGAATTCTTCTCGAATGAGTTCCCCTCTCCAATCGTCTCCGATCGCATCGATCATGGCTGCTTTCGCGCCCAATCTCGCCAGCGTGACCATGGCTGTCGCTATCGTTCCGCCGCCCTGAACGATCATATCCACCGCTTGCTGCACCTCTTTACCCTTTGGGAAATGGTCCACGAGAGTAACAATGTCAACTGTAGACGCGCCCAGCCCGATGACGTCGATCGATTCCACTTTAACTCCTTGCCTGTTCTGGTTTCAATTTTGTCTCCAACATGGTACCTCAATTACATCCTCAAATGAAGGGAATAATATCCTTTCCCGGAATGACAGGTTCCTGGCGGCCCAGCGCAATTTATCAGGTGGCCTCCCACCAATAGACTATTCATCTCCGGCCTCGAGTATGTTCTAATTACGTCAGTTATAGGTTCAACGTCGTTATATTCTTATTATCCAAGGAGATGGATCATGGTCGCAGGAACCAATACAAATGTTACCGATGCGGTCGAGCGCCTGAAATGCAATTGGTGTCAGGGGATGAATCTCAAAACTGCTTTGTCATGTCAATTCTGTGGTGCCACCCTCGACCTCGCCGATGTGGTCAGTGAATCGGGTTGGCGTGAAGCCCCGCGCCTGAAAGACATGACCGAGTTCCATTTTTTCAACAGCACTTGTCAGGTCGAAGGCGAGATCGTGCCCGTCGCCGAGATCAACCTGGGGCAGGGTGATGGCATATATTTTGAGCATCACGTCATGCTCTGGAAGGATCCCGCGGTTCCCATGTCGGTCCTGCAGTTGCCGGGCGGCATGAAACGCGTGTTGGCAGGCATGCCTTTCATTATTAGCGTCGCCAATGGACCGGGGCGGGTCGCCTTCTCGCGCGACGCCACCGGTGAGCTGGTTGTCCTTCCGCTTCATCCCGGTATGGAATTGGACGTGCGTGAACATGCCTTTCTCCTGGCCTCTTCCAATATCACCTATTCCTTCGAACGCATTAAAGGCTTGCGCAACATTCTCTTTGGCGGACAGGGTATGTATATGGACCGCTTCGTCACGGCCCAGCAATCGGGGCTGTTGCTTCTCCATGGCTATGGCAACGTCTTCGAACGGACATTGAAATCCGGCGAATCCATCGTGGTGGAACCGGGTGCATTTCTCTATAAAGACTCTACCGTCCAGATGAACGTTCAAATGCAGCAGTTGACCACCGGCCTGTTTGGCGGATCGGCGATGAGCCTAGCGCAGATGGTCGGGCCCGGGCGCGTCGGTATTCAATCCATGTACGTCCATCACACGACGGAATAAGAGGCCGACATGAGCGCAGCCCCTTCTGTTCCCGCCGCTGGCCGGAGCTACACCTGCAACTGGTGCGGCACCGTTTCGGACGGTACGTCGTTAAGCTGTCCGGCTTGCGGCGCGACCGTCAATGTTAAAGAAATCGTCACTCCCACCGGCTGGGTCGAGCTCCCAGGCCGTAAGGATATGGCCAAACTGCAGATCGGCAAATCGTCCTGTCAGATCGAAGGACTTTACGTTCCCGTCGCGGACTTCAACCTCTCCCCAGATGACGGCGTTTACTTTGCCCATCATGTTTTGTTATGGAAGGAAAATTCGGTCGCCTTTTCAATGATGTCCATGAAAAATGCCTGGAAGCGCGCCTTCGCCGGTATGCCGATTTTCATGATGCAGGCCAAAGGGCCGGGGCATATCGCGTTCTCGCGCGACCTGCCCGGTGAATTGTTGGCCCTACCGCTCCAGCCGGGCCAGGCCGTGGATGTGCGCGAGCACTTCCTGCTGGCGGCCACAAGTCAGGTTGGCTATGGCTGGACCAATTCGAACATCTGGTTCACCACCAAACAAGGCGACGAGTCCGAAACGCACTATCCCCTGGGTGTATTTCTCGATCGCTTCTCGGCTGCCAATGCGCCGGGATTGTTATTGCTTCACGCTTCCGGCAATGTGTTTGTGCGCAAATTGGAAGCGGGACAATCCATCCTGATCAAGCCCACTGCATTGATTTTCAAGGACCCTTCCGTGTCCATGCAGTTGCACTTTGAGCATCCCAACAGCAAGTGGAATCTTTGGATGTCATATATCCAGCGCTACCTGTGGTTGCGTGTCACCGGGCCGGGACGCGTCGCGATTCAATCCGCCTTCGAGCCGGTGGAGGATAACGGTCTCAATATAACCAGCCATTCCCCCGCCACCCGCCAGAATTGGTAAACGAAGAAAATGCGGCATCCGATAACCGGATGCCGCATTCAATTCCATCACTTATTAAATTAGTCTGTTGCGCCGTCAGTATATTTTGATTCGATATCGGCGATCATCTTCTGGCGTTGTTTGATCTTGTCGCCTTCCGGTACGCCTTCGAAGCGGTTGCGCACAAAGCCGTACCACAGGATTGGCATCACAATGATCATCGCTATGGTGAGATAGAACACCGGCTCATTAGGCGGGAAGAAGGCTGTGACGGCCAGTACGATGCCTCCTAGCACGCCGAATACCGCGTTCGGCTTCGACCACCCACGGAGATTGAACGGCCCTTTCTCGGTCCATGTCTTACCTTCCGCCATGAAACCCGCTGCGATGGGCATGACGTATGAGATGTACATGAATACCGCGCAGGCCACAGCCAGTACCAGGTAATAAGGGGCATATACCATGCTAAGCATCGCCAGTCCTGCCGCCACCCAGATGGCATAAGTCGGCGTGCGATATTTCGTGCTCACGTGTGAAAGGAAACCTGACGCCGGCAGGCCGCCGTCACGCGCGAAGGCGAACATCATGCGTGAGGTGGATGTAAGGCCGGCCAGCGCGCAGATATAGTTCACCACTACCAGACCGAGCGCCAGGATCAGGCTCAAAACGAACGGCATGCGCGAGGCCCCGAACATATAGTTGAACACGTTCCAGCCCTGGGCCGCTGCATCTTTAATATTGGGCATCACCAGTACGAACGTAGCCACCATCACCAGGCCGAACGTCCATGACCAGAACACGGATGTCCACATGCCTCTGGGTACGTTCACCTGGGCATCGTGAGTCTCTTCGGAGGTGTGCGCCGACGCGTCATAGCCGGTAAGTGTATAAAGTACGAAGGACAGGCCTAGCAGGAACGCGAACAACATGCTGCCAGCGTGGAAGGGCACCACACCTCCTCCGGCGTCGCCGGTATAGTTGGTTAATGTGACCAGGCGTGAGAAATCCAGGGCCACTGGCGTAAAGACCAGCAGCGAGATGATCAGCAGGCCTGAAATACCAAAGATCAGATAGCCGCTCAGGTCGGTTAATTTGGTGGTGATCTTTATGCCGTAATGGTTGAACAGTGCCTGCGTGATAAGCATCACCCCCACGAAGGCGAATTCCTGCCAGTAGCCCCATTTGGAGACGTCCACTTTTAATACCGTGGAAAGTAGGATGCCCTGAAAGAATACCTGGTACAGCAGCACGTCCACCGAGGACACCACGCAGATCAAACCGACCAGGTTGAACCAGGCGGTTGCCCAACCCCAGGCCTTACCGCCCAGGTGGGAACTCCAGTGGTAGAGACCGCCTGCCGTTGGGAACGCGGAACCGATCTGCCCCATCCCGAACGCCACGCTCATTGCGACCACGCCACCCAGCAGCCAGACTAAAACAGCGCCTCCACCGCCTGCGGAATTAAACGCCGCAGGGAAGGCGGAGATCCCGCCTGCCAGGATGCATATAATGGAGAAGGAGATCGCGAAGTTCGAGAATCCGCTCATGCGGCGGGAAAGTTGCTGGGCATAACCCAGGTTGTGCAGCACTTTCTTATCGTGTTCTAAAGCTTTGTCAGCCATGTCCGTAATTCTCCTTTGGTATTTATACGTTTAAAGTGAGACTACTGAACAGACGAAGCGTTTTATAGGTTTCCGCAACCTCCTCCCCTCGCTGTACGAGGAATTGACTCTGGGCTGGTATATGGATATTTAAACACGCGGAGTTCGGCAGAGGCGCGCGCTGATTCCGCGTACCTTATACCTTCTTCAAGGATTGATGTGTCGCTATATGTCGAAGTGAAATATCGGAGCGTAGTGGAACTTCTTCGCGAATAATTCCCTCTGGATGCGAAGTGAATGCTCGGCTTGATACCGGATGACCACAAAATTGACCTACCGATAAAAAACTGTCCTCTTCTCCAAGCCATACCATTAAATAACTTAATGTCGAGACCTAGATTATATAAGATTAACCCGCAAGTTTCAATATGCTAATATCAAGATCATGGTTCGCGGACAGAAATGGAGTTGGCCGCGGCTTGCTAAAATTATGTGAACTGCGATGGGAATAAAGCGAGTGTGCAAGAATGCACTAACTTCCCCATAGCATTCCTTGGCGCGGTGCGAGGGGTGTTCTCCCCCATAGCAAGCCTGCTCGTACACATTTGGTTAGTCACCCCTTCTTCCTATTGAATCTTATGATATTTACACGTTAGAATAACCACCTTATTATTTTCAGGAGCCAAGGAATCAAAATGGATTTAGGTCAGATAACAACTATAGTTTTAGTCGTAGGATTTTTCATAGTATTCTTACTGGTCATGTTTTGGGTTTATGGATTAACCCCCATTCTTCATTGGATCATAAAATCAAACGGCGACCAGGCCAGGGCGGTCATATTGGAAGTGCGGACTGCCGGATGGGGCTGGTATGCCGGCAGTCGCTATTCCGAGTCATTGATATTTCGGCCGGTTAGCGTGAAACTCGAAGTCCATCCAACCACCGGTGCGCCTTATATCGCCAAAGATAGATTTAATGCAAAGCCCGATGAATATCGATATACGCTAAAACCGGGTGCCGAGATGCAGGTCTCGATCGCCCGGTTCAACCCGCAATGGGTTGCATCCTGGCCAGAAACAGCGAAAAGTGGCGCGGACCAAAAATCTGGTGAGTGGGGCTTTCAGGGTACCGGCCCTGCCTCGCAAGCCGCGGCTCCCGCCCCGCAGAAGAGCAACTCTACGACGATCATAGTGCTCGTCACCCTGGTCGTATTATTGTGTGGCTGTGCGGCTCTGGTAGCAGGCAGTTACGCTTATTCGCGCTACGTTGCCGGTCAGACTTTATCCGGGATCACCAGTCAGGTTGCCACGGCCATGCCCATCAGTTCACCGTCTCCATTTCCTACAACCGGGTCGAACACCGGTACGATCCCCACGGGCGGACTCGGGGACGAGATCACCCGCGCCTCCGCCTGGGGATCTGCCATAACTGCGATACTTCAGTCGAACCCAACCAGTTGTATCTCACCCGATGGGGCAAAGACGACGATCCTGGTCACTCATAAGAAGGTTTCCTCCGGTGCCTGGCAGGAGCGTTGGACGGTTGCCTGTGATGGCGCTTCATCCGTTCCGGTCGATATGATGTTTACACCTTCCGGCGGCGGTCAATATACTGTAAAGGCAACGGTCGCCAAATAGTTTCTAACCTGTAGGAATAATAAGCCAGAAAGCCTTCTGCGAGAAAATGACGCAGAAGGCTTTTCAGTTAATCACTTTTCCCACTGTATTTATTGCTTTAGTTGGCAGGGAGCTGTCAAAGAAAATATTCTTATCCTGATCTTACCCATCCCCCAAATACGACATTCAATAAAAAAATTGACAACTATAAATTTTCTGCCATATTTGGGGGAAGCTCGGAGGGGGGCGGGAGGCCTCACTCGTCCAAGAACTTAATAAAGTTGCGCGCTGCATCTTCCGGAGGCTGCAGGTCTTTCCCTTCCTCCTGGGATAGATAGCGTTGGTGGTCCAGTACCCAGAGATACATATCCCCTTCCGTCCTGCCGGGGATATCCCTGAGTATCTTACTCTGCCTGATCACCTTGACGATTGGCAGGTAGACGGTGTCGTACCAGTGAGTGACCGCTTCCTCGTCGGTAATGTCGTGCTTGAAGTCAAGTCCCATGAAGTAGCGGTGGACGGCGATATGTTCGGCCATCCGATCAAAGCCCCCGACTATCGTCAGGCGGACTCTCGACCGCGGCCTCAATTGGTCCAGGTGTGTCCGCTCCAGGAATTCCACTTTCTCACCCAGAATGACGAGGTCTTCCGGCTTCAGGTCAGGCGTAATATTGATCTTGGTGGTACATTCGCGCACCTCGGCTTCGATGGTTTCCATGCCCTGCTCTCGAGCCACGGAAACCCGATGGTGCCCATCCACCACAAAGTAAACATGCCCTACCTTGTAGAGCATCACCGGAGGCAGGCCGATATTCCTGTAGAAAGCCAGTGCGATATGTTCCCACCTGGGTGCTATGCCGTCCTTTACGGGCAAAAAGGCGCGGTCGAAGTCATGGTAGCGGTTCAGGCTGCCCACGATGTCCTTAACGGGCACATCCTCCACTCCCCGGTAGATCGGGCCGCCGATATGCAGGCTCTTCCTGACCTCTTCATAGGAGAGCAGTTCCCTCGGTTGCCCTGAGATGATCGAGCGGATCCGGTTCAGGAAAGCCTTCATTCGCGCCACGCTGAAATCGGATTCAACCCGCCGCGACAGCCTGTCACGCATCCTGGACCTCGATCAGGCGATAAGGATAAACATTCATGATGGACGTGGTCTCCTTCCAGACCACATCGCGCATAATGTTCGATTGGCTGATATGAATATGTCCGTGAAAGTGATAGCGGGGTTTTGCCCAATCCAGCAGCCAGTTGATGGCTTTCAGGCCGCGGTGTGCGCGTGACTCATCGTCGTGGACTCCAAAGGGCGGTGAATGTGTAATAAGGACATCCAGTGCCCTCCCGTAACGCTGACGGTTCCTCCATAATTTGGGAATAAGCATCGCCGCCCGCAGGAACGCGCCTGTCTGGGTATATTGATTTGTGCCATTAGGCCGATACTCGATGCTTCCGCCGAAGCCGGCGAGCAGCAGACCCCTGGCACACGCGGTTCCCAGGTCCAGGTTCGTGCAGCCCGCGGCCTGTGCTCCATTCGGCCCGGGATTGTAATCGAGGTCATGATTGCCCGGGACGTAGAACAGGTCTACGTTCAGGATGGTGACCAGGTATTCAAGGTAACTGTAGTGCAGATCGCCGCAGCCAATGACCATGTCCACGTCGTTGAAGTTCCCCTGTTCCACAAGCTCGTAGATTCGGTCAACATCCTGGTCACTTACCGCAAGGATCTTCATTGTCAGAGATTGTCCCGCGGAAATCGGTTCTATGCAAGGGATGCCCCCAGAATGAGGCTGTAAGTATCTCTTACCCTGCAAAATCCACCGTAAAATATCCGCGAAAATCACTGTTCGAAAAAATAGATATTGTTCCCAGTATCACATTGAGCAATTACTCACTGTCTTCGTAAGGGACCCGAAAAAAATGGTTGTGTGCTCTTTGGATTTATCGCTTTGCACCTGATCACCCTCATTCACCTTCTCCCTTATATTATTTTAGATGCTCCTTTTTGTCTCAAAAACATTATTATTGCAACAAGAATAACTAATATATTTACCGTGGACCAGAGAACGATCGTAAAGTGTGCAATTTGAAAAATACGTGATCCAATATCTGTCCCTGCATGGAGTATTACCGCAGTCAGTAAGCTTCCCTTCGTTTTGATGAACAGGGATGTGTAAATGAAGGTTAATCCAAAAATTAAAACAAGAAACAAGGGATAAGGGAACGCCGATTGTCCTGGAGTTAGGTATATTGGCAAATGCCACAATCCCCATATAATACTAAGGACCACATTTACCCACACGGGGTTTTTCATACTCTTTAGCATGGTCGGCAGTGCAAATCCCCTCCATCCGATTTCTTCTCCAGAGTTAATAACCATAAGCCAGATAAATGCAGCAAGAATAAAGTATAAAGGACTGCCGACTAAAATATTGTGGAGCGGGAACTGGAAAAACAAAGCGTTAATGAGAATGGCAAGCAGGTAGATAAAAGGCAATAAAAAAATTGCAAGGAAATACCACTGTATTCCAAATTTCCATATCTTATATCTTCCCAGAAGTTCGGTTACACCCCTTTTCCCTCGACTTAAAGCCGCAACAATGAGAGCAGATATCGCTGGAGCAAACAGTCCGATCAATGATAATTGCCTGGGAAATTGAGGCAACACGAAAGCGGGTATCCATGTTCCCCAGGCAAGAATAAAAGAGAAAAGAAAGAACAGGATAAGTTGATTTCGGGGCCGGTTTATCCATATATTCATTGATCTATCGCCAGCATCAATGTTGTGTAACGAGCTGCAGGAATAGACAGATCACCAGCGTTCCGATCGTCCCGTTGACCACCTCAATGACCAACAGCCTGAATGGATAGGTTGTCTGGATCCACATGTTCCAGAACCTGGGATAGACCCTGATCGCCGCGAACAAGAGACCCAGCAGCAGCCCCCCACCGATCCCGGTCAGTCCCACCACAGGCCGCAGCCACACGAAAGCAAACGTCAGGATATAAACCTCAACCTGGGTCCCGAAAAATTGAGTTACAAAGTATCTCACTTGTGACGGCCATTTTCTCACCGCCGGACTTTCCGCCTCGGCCCCGGCGGAAATACGTTCTGTAAGCGGATTCCCATACAGAATTCCGATCACGACAAAATGAACAATACCCGCCGCTAAACCCCATAATAAGACTGTGGTTATCATTGGTTACTCCTAAAATGAGTTTGCTATTATTTTCGCTCAAACAGGGTGGACTTTTGTGAAACTTTTTTAGAGTTTAGCATT
>CAZPCR010000073.1:0-10086 GCA_964585035.1 uncultured Anaerolineaceae bacterium | reverse complement strand
CGGAAACTAGGATTGGAAGAACTAGCCCAAAAACACATAGGCAAAGCGATGAAAAATATCTATGACAGTGAAAACGAATACAATCGGGCTTGTCTGGAAGCGATCTGCGGAAATACCGACCATGCCATCGAACTGCTGGGAGTCGCCCTGAAGAACAAGCAAACGTATGTCGATTGGATCTTGCGCGACCCGGATCTTGATTTTATCCGCCAGGACCCGCGCTTTAAGCAGCTGGTCTCGGATTATGCAAGATAAAAAGCGGGGGTAAATCAATAATCATAAAGCGGACAACAATAAGTTGTCCGCTTTATGATTCTCTATTTAAAGCACCCGAATAAATGGATGCCTCCAGTGCGCGCATTCATTTATTCGGTAAATTATTATGATTACTTCCCTCCAAACAACTGCCGGAAGAAAGAAATGATGTTGTTTATAACTTGTTGGATCGACGTTGGATTCGGATTCACCGGAGCCGTAGTTTGCGTAGGGGTAGATGACATTATTATGGTTGCGGTGGGGACAGGCGTGGAAGTCTGGGTCGGCGTAGCTGAAGAGGAGGGAACAGGTACTGTCACCGTAGGCGCCGAAGTATCAGACGCTATGGGAGCAGCCACCGGGAAATGAACAATACGGGGAGCCACCCAAAGTGCACGATCTCCTGCGGATGAACCGAGAGATGAGACGTTTAGAACAAACCTTATATTTTGGCCCGCCAACGCGCTAAGGTCGATGTCCAGGTTGAAATATTGACCATCGTAAAACTCGCCGAGAGTCCACAGGTCATGGGAGGTACTGGAAGAATCCAAATAACGAATGGTATAGAGCACGGAACAGGAAGTTGCACCTTGTTCACAGCTTACCGTCGCCTGAATATGGTCGCCCGCCTGGATTGGAATTGCCGGGTAGGTTCCCTGAATGATCCCATTCGATCCTGAGGATGGGAATGTCAGAAGTGTTGGAAGGGCTGCAGTCGACCCATCTTCGAGTTTCCCCTGTTTGCTTGTCACTACAAAGCCATGGACGTCACCATCCAAACCCGGGCAAGGAAGTGCTCCGTCCGCGCTTTCCCATTGAGCTACACATGCATTTCCAACGAAATCATAGGTTACATCCAACGTTGACGGAGATGGCGCGACCCGAGTTCCTCCGGTGGGCGATACGAACGTCCCAATAGGAGTCAGTGTAGGAGTATTGAAGGCCGGCGCGATCACCCTGATCTTCACCCAAATGGGTTCATTGACAGACGGGCCGACAGGAAAAGCCTTACCATCCGGGCTTTGCAGCTGCCAATACCCCTCGTAATGACCGGGTGTGTTCGGGGCGGTCAAATTAACCGCAAGATCTATTATCTGACCGGGTCCGACATTTACGGGGAGAGCCACAGAATCCGGGCCGTTCATCTTATCGCCTCTCACAAAGACGAGCTGGGTACCGGTTGTCCAGGAACAAGTCCCAACATTTTTAATTCTCCAGGTTTTGGTGAAGGGCTGTGAGAGATGGAGAACAGTATTATCAAGGATCGTCACATCGCCAACGAACAGGGCATGATTGCATTCAAGATCGATGGTAGGCGTGAAGGTAAGCGTCGTGGTTGGAGTGGACGAAGGAGTTAATGTCCATGTTGGCGTTAATGTGCTGGTCGGTGTAGAGGAGGGTCTCAAAGTTACCGATGGGAGTGGTGTCCGCGAGGGCATCGCCGTAGCAGTGAATGTTTTCGTCGGCACAAGCGTTGCTGTCGCAAGCGGGGTTTTTGTAGGTGTTATGGATGGCGTGAGCGTTGCCGTCGGAACCGGTGTTCGTGAAGGGGCAGAGGTAGCAGTGAGTGTTTTCGTCGGTACAAGCGTTGCTGTCGGAAGCGGAGTTTTCGTGGGAGTACTACTTGGCACGCGCGTAGCCGTGGGCAGTGGTGTTCTCGTCGGTGTTTTGGAGAGTATGAGCGTTGCCGTCGGAAGCGGAGTTTTAGTAGGAGTACTACTCGGCGCGCGCGTAGCCGTCGGCAGTGGTGTTCTCGTTGGTGTTTTGGATGGCACGAGCGTTGCCGTCGGAAGCGGAGTTTTCGTGGGAGTACTACTCGGCACACGCGTAACTGTGGGCGGTGGTGTTCTCGTCGGTGTTTTGGTTGGTATGAGCGTTGCCGTTGGAAGCGGAGTTTTCGTGGGAGTACTACTCGGCACACGCGTAGCCGTCGGCTGCGGTGTTCTCGTCGGTGTTTGTGAAGGTAGTACTGTAGCAGACGGTCTAACTGTAGCTGATGGAAGCGGTGTTCGCGACATCGTCCCCGTAGGGGAAGGCGCAGCCGTAGAAGTTGGAGTAATCGATGGAGTAACTGTCGGAGTTCTCGAAGCCGTAGGCGTAGCAGAAGGCGTGAGCGTAAGGGTTGGAGTAGGCGTAGAGATCACGTCGAGACAAACGGGGCCTGAATCATTTTGGCCGAAAGGATCTCGTGTGTGCCCATTTTCATCGTAAATCTTCACATAAGATACATTGGGGAATTGTTTCAATGTGTCGGTCAACGGTTGGACGATGTTATAGGAAGTACCGTTCGATTGGCACGAACCGTTTAAATATATATTTAGGACGCCTTTTGAATAGACTATTCTTCCATAATTATCAAATCCATTCAGTGTCACGACCAACCCGCGGCTTTGTTCTGCCGAATTGGGTCCTTTGAAATATTCGTCCAATACAGCCCCGAAAGGATTTATCAAAGGAGGAATGTCACGCAAAACTGCCTGATCAAAAGGTGGGAAGCCTTTGTCGACATGTTGGGTGTTTGTAAAGAAAACCTTGACCTTGATAAATGTCGGAGTTTGAGTAAACGTCGGTGAGGGTATCCGCGTTGCAGTAGGAGGTATGGTGGGCATGGATGTTTTAGTAGGCGCGGTGGTAGATGTCAAAGTCTTGGTCGGTGTATTTGATGGCGTAAGCGTAACTGTCGGAAGCGGCGTTCGCGAGGGTGCAGCCGTAGTGGTAGGCGTTCGCGAAGGCGCAATCGTTGCAGTCGGAACAAATGTCGATGTCGGAAGTGGAGTCCTGGATGGCGTATTAGTAGGCACAAGCGTGGCCGTAGGACGCGGGGTTTTGGTCGGAGAGTTAGTAGGCACAAGCGTGGCTGTCGGGAGCGGAGTCTTGGTCGGCGTTCGCGAAGGCGCGATTGTAGAAGTCGGTAAAAGAGTGGCCGTTGGAAGCGGAGTCTTGGTGAGTGTATTAGTCGGTACTAGTGTGGCTGTAGGGAGCGGAGTTTTGGTCGGCGTTCGCGAAGGCACCACTGTCGAAGTCGGTACAAGTGTGGCCGTTGGAGGCGGTGTTCGGGTAGGCGTATTAGTAGGAATCAACGTGGCCGTGTGTAGCGGAGTTTTGGTCGGCGTTCGCGAAGGCGCAACTGTAGAAGTCGGCACAACAGTGGCCGTCGGAAGCGGTGTCCTGGTGGGTGTTCGCGAAGGCGCAACCGTTGCAGTAAGAACGATTGTCGCTGCCGGAAGTGGAGTCCTGGATGGCGTATTAGTAGGCACAAGCGTGGCTGTGGGACGAGGCGTTCGCGAAGGCGCTGCCGTAGAACTAGGTACCTGTGTTGCTGTCGGGAGCGGAGTCTCGGTGAGCGTATTAGTCGGTACAAATGTGGCCGTAGGGCGCAGGGTTTTGGTCGGCGTTCGCGAAGGCGCAGCCGTAGCAGTTGGCACAAGTGTGGCTGTCGGAAGCGGAGTCCTGGTGAGCGTATTAGTAGGTACTATGGTGGCCGTGGGAAGCGGAGTTCCGGTCGGAGTGTTAGTAGGTATACGTGTGGCCGTGGGAAGCGGCGTTGGGGTCAGCGTATTAGTAGGGACAAGTGTGGCTGTCGGAAGTGGCGTTTTGGTCGGCGTTCGAGAAGGCGCAATCGTAGCAGTAGGTACCAGCGTGGCCGTAGGAAGCGGAGTTCTAGTCGGAGTGTTAGTAGGTATACGTGTGGCCGTGGGAAGCGGCGTTGGGGTCAGCGTATTAGTAGGGACAAGTGTGGCTGACGGAACCGGCGTTTTGGTAGGCGTTCGAGAAGACGCAGCCGTAGCAGTTGGAGTAATCGATGGAGTAATCGTTGGCGTTCGCGAAGATGTAGCCGTAGCGGATGGCGTGAATGTTAAGGATGATGTGGGAGTAAAGGTTACGTTAAGACAAACAGGCCCTGAATCATTTTTGCTGAACGGGTCGTGGGTGTGTTCATATTCATCATAAATCTTGACGTAAGATACACCGGGGAATTGTTTTAAGGTGTCGGTCAACGGCTGAGTAATATTATAGGTACTACCGTTCGATTGGCAATAACCCGTTAAATATACATTCAGGATACCCTGAGTAAACTCCACCCTTCGATAGCCAACAAATCCATTCCACGTCGCTGCCAACCCGCGGCTTTGTTCCGCCGCATTGGGTCCCTTGAAATATTCGTCCAAAACAGCCGCGACTGGATTCGCCGAAGATGGGATATCGCGCGAAACAGCTTCATCAAAAGGTGGGGTCCGTTTGTCAACTTGTTGGGTATTCGTAAAGAAAACTTTGACTGTAATGTACGCCGGTGTCTGTGTAAACGTTGGTGAGGGAATCCGGGTAAAGGTCGGAGTCGGAGTTACCGTTGGTGTTTTGGACGGGTTTGGTGTTCTCGACATTGTCTCCATAGGAGAAGGCGTAACTGTTGGAGTCGAAGTGGATGTTTTTGTTAGCTCCGTAGTAGGAGTGAATATCTTCGTTGGGGTTTGCGACATCGTCCCCGTAGGGGAAGACGTCGCAGATGGCTTAACTGTTGCCGTCGCTAGAGGAGTTCTGGTGGGAGTTCGCGAAGGTGCAGCTGTAGCAGTCGGTACGATTGTAGCTGTGGGGAGTGGAGTTTTAGTCGGCGTGTGAGAAGGGATAGCCGTAGAAGACGGTTTTACTGTCGCTGTAGGTAGCGGTGTTCGCGAAGGCGCAGAGGTGGAAGTAACTGTATTTGTCGGGACAAGCGTTGCCGTCGGCAACGGAGTTCGCGAAGGCAAAGCCGTAGCAGATGGCGTCTTGGAAGCAGTGACGGGTACAACCAGGAGCGGCTTGACCGAACGTGTAAAGGTAAAAGTTGGAACAGGTGTTGTAGTCGGTGTATGAGATGGAGTGACAGTAAATGTTGGCGAAGGAGTTGGTGACCAGGTTAATGTAGGCAGTGGTGTTCGGGATGGCACCGGCGTGGCAGTCCGTGTATGGGTGGGAATTAAGGTGGCAGTCGGGATAGCCGTCCGGGTCGAGGTGGGCAGGGAAGTGGCCGTTGGGATCAAGGTCCGAGTCGATGTCGGCAAAGGCGTGCGCGAAGGCAAAGCCATAATAGTCGGAGTCTTAGAAGGAGTGGTCGTAGGGATAAAAGTGCTGGTAACCGTAATTGTCGGGGGCTGGCCGGACAAAGTAAAAGCCCCTGAGGCTTTCCAGCCTGTCCCGATAAATACCTGCACCTCATAATTGCCGGCAGACCAATCCTGGGTGGGTCGCACCCAACTTGATATGCCTACCCCTGGAGGAGAGCTGTTCCAGGATTTATTGTCGATATTCTTAAGCTCACCGTTCTGGTACCAAAGGGCGATCCACTCGACTTTTGTACCGATCGGTTGATATATAAAAACGGCATTCATCCGTTTGATCGGGTTCTGAAAACTCGTGGCAGGAGCAACCAGTTGATAATTATTGATTTCAGTGGAGAAGTGTGGCTGTCCAACCTGCACAGTGAAGACCGGCGTCATTTCACCCTGAAGCAGCGCTTGAACTGCAATTGGTAAAGCTGGCGTAGGGGTTAAAGCGCCGATCGCCGTATGGATTGGCGAAGGGGTGATCACAAAAAATGTGGGGGAACTTTGCGCCGGTGCATGAGTGCTAGTGGCACGGATCGATGGGATGATGGAAGGGACGGCAGTACCCGTCCTGCTGGGCGGCGTGGGAGAAGCGGGAAGACTGGATGGTTTTTGAGTGGATAGATTAATAACCAATAAAACAATTACGATCACGGCAAAGACCGAGCTCGTGATAATATACCAACGCGCCCGGGCCACATATCGTTGACGCAGGCGAAAATCTGCTAAACGACGACTGACTTGCTGAGCATGAATCCCAGAAAAGTAAGCAACTATGGCCCCAAGGAGAAATATTATTATCCCGATAATTATCAATTTAAACGACCTCAGGGCGAAATTATACTTCTCCTTCCATCAATCTTAGATCCTTTCTGGCAGGAGATTCACCGCAATAAGTCCCGTCCGTGATATGGGCCTTCTTTAATTAACAATCAAAGCTCTTGGGATGAATACGGTATGTTCAAAAGCAAATCGATCAAATCCCCCAATAGCCGTGGTATTTCCAAAGGACAGTATAATCCCTTAAAGTTTATGATGGTCGCTGCCTGAACCATGCTATAAATGAAATCCATCAAAATATTAGGGATAGAAACATTCACATGAAAGATAGTATCCTAGAAAATAGGTTTTATCGCTATTTCTTGGCTCCAAAATGGGGTTCTTTATTGTGTACGACCATCTTTCTTATAATTTATTTATTTTTATTCCGTCCGGGATATGGAATTAACGACGATCTTCAAATGATCTCGCTGGTCGCCGGTTATCCGGGGGGCAACCCGGCGCCATTCATTGTTCATAGCAACGTGCTAATTGGCATAATTCTGGCACCGCTTTATGCGTTTCATACGATGATCAATTGGGAAGTTCTTTTTTTTGTGGGGCTCAACTTCATCTCCGTCTGGGCTTTTCTCAATATCATCTTCTCTCTAGCAACACAGCCATGGCAAAAACTTTTCGGCGTGGCGACCATCCTGGCTTGCGATGCCTATTTCATCCTTAACATTACCTATACTACTATTGCTGCCTTTGCATGTTTATCGGGAGTTTTTCTACTCCTGGCTGCCTCCCGGTCATCAACAACTCTCAAAAAGGGGAATATCGCCCTGGGGACTGCCCTGGTCTTGATGGGCAGTCTTTTAAGGTTTGAAATGCTGCCTCTCAGCTTGTCGATAACTTTGCCGGCTGTGCTTTTCTCACGTGGCAGTTTTAATATCAAAAATTTGCTCATGGCATGGATCGCCCCTTTTCTGTTTGTGGCAGCCGGCTATTTGTTCAATAGGGCGTATTTACATTTTTCACCGGAATGGCACGCTTATAACATGTATGACCAAACCAGGGTGCTTATCGACGATACGCACCGGCTGGAGAACATGCACAGCGAGATCCATTTCATCGGATGGAGCGGCAACGACCAGGAATTATTTGGCCGCTGGTTCTTTCCCGACAGGCGCATCTATTCTCTTGGGCATCTACAGTATTTGGTCAAAAATATTTCAGGAGTAAGCACCAATCTTTATGGATCCGCATTGGCCTTCTTCAACCAGCTTATCAGCCCTGGACTTATTCCATATATATTGATCTTAATCTCGACATGCTTGTGGACGCAATCGTACGGACTATTAAAAAAAGCTTTTCTACCGCTTCTAGCAATAGTTTTGATGTTTCTGGCAGGCAACTTATATCTTGCATGGGCCTGGAAAATTGCCGACCGGACAATCTATTTTTCTGTGTTAGCTATGGTGATTTCGGGGATGTTGTTCGTGAATTGGCTTAGTGAAAGGGAACCAAATTCGGCCGCCACTACAGTTCAGAAGACCGGTATATCACGCGTTACCTTCTATGGTTCGGTTCTGGTCTTGATACTCGCGCTTGGGCTGATACTAAATCAGTCCATTCTGACTACGAGAAATAATATAAACAAACAATCCGCCTATCAACAGATACGAGTCGAACTGGGAGCTCTCCAAACAGCAGGAATAATCTCTGAGAATGCTCTTATCATCTCCCCCGCTCACGGCTTGCCCATGGAATGGTCGAACCCATTCGTTTTGGCATTCCCCTCGACCCAGTATCTCGAAACCGGGTGGGTTACTTTTTCACCGTTTTACGAACAGGTGCTGCGTGAATTTAATATCCAGTCCTTACCCGATGCCCTCTACCAAAAAAACAATGTTTATTTAATGACACAGTCCTCTTTCACTGCGTTCCTGGGTCGTTATTATCAGGAACATGAAAACATATCTGTTGTTTTTCAGCCAATCTACACAATGCCTAACTCATTTAACTTCCCCTTTTACAATAACGTACAATTGTACAAGGTCGTGAAACAATAATAAATGCGCAAACCATCTTTCTATTTAATATTATTAATCGCAACTGCCGCAATCTTTTACATCATCTTCATCCTGCGCACGGCTTTCCGCATTCAGGGCGTGCTGTATTTCACGCTTATTGACGATGCGATGGTAAGCATGCGCTACGCCCAGCATGTAGCACATGGATTCGGAGCCGTGTGGAATATTGGTGAAAAACCGGTGGAGGGGTTTACCAACCCGGGCTGGATGCTCCTCATGGCTTTTTTCCATTTATTGGCCATCCCAACCTCTAAGATCTCCCTGGCAATCATGGTTGTTTCAGAAGTTGTACTCCTCGCAAATGCCTTCGTTATTTATAGGTTATGCGATGGTTTCCAACCCGGTTCGAAATATGCGCCTTTGCTTGCCGCTACGATCACTGCCTTTTATTTTCCATTGGTCTTTTGGTCATTAAGAGGCATGGAAGTGGGGTTATTAACTTTGCTTATTGATGTTGGCGTACTGATTGTCATTCGGCACACCGGGGATGTCGAAAAACGTTCTTCCATTCTGCTTGGTATGGTTTTCTTCCTGGCTTTGTTGGTCCGTATTGACTCGATCCTTCAGATTTTTATCATCTGCGTTTACTTTTTTTGCAGGGACAAATCAAATATACGCCACCTGGTACTACCCTTGTTGGTGGCGGTTTTAACCATTCTGGCAATCCTTTGGTTCCAGCATGCTTACTTCGGAGATTTCCTACCCAACACCTATTACCAAAAAGTTATAGGGGCTTCAACCTGGGAAAGGATCAAGAACGGTATCCTGGTATTCTATCAATATGCCGCGCGGGACATCCTGATGCTTGCTCTCTTCTCGCTGGCGGGCGTGATCCTTTATAAGGACCTCCGGAGTTGGGAGATCCTTTTGCTGGCGGGATTGTTCCTTGTGCAGTGTATGTATTCCATTTGGGTAGGTGGGGATTACGCCGAAGTGGAAGTGGATGCGGCCAACCGCTTCATTACCCAGGGGATGCCCGCCTTGATCATCCTCTTCAGTCTGGTTGCCGATCACATGATCTCGGACCTGATTTCGGCCCAGCAGCCAACCGCCCATTCAAAGCCGCGAGTTCAAGCCATCATTTCAATAGGTGTCGCTTTGGCGGCCTTGCTGGTAATTAGCGGCAAGCCATGGATCGATTGGGCGATAGACAATTCTCCTTTACTCAAAGCCGATATGCGCCGCGTCAAGCTGGGGCTTGCCATTGCGGAATACACATCTCCCCAGGCGATAATCGCCGTACACGCCGCGGGGCAAATCCCCTATTACTCCGATCGCCGGACGATAGACCTATTAGGCTTGAACGACCCGGTGATTGCGAAAGGGCCCGTGACCGGTCCCTTTTACCCTGGTCATGACAAATGGAACTATGATTACAGCATAATGCAATTGAAGCCCGACCTGATTGCCGATAACTGGGTCAAATTGGGGGATTTTATGAAAGGAAAAACCGAATACCAGGAACTTGACAACGGTATGTACTTACGCAAGGATAGCACGCTGGTGAACGTCTATGGATTGGTAAATGATACAAGATAAATTCTTCAAGATATAAAATTAGGCAGTATAATGCGTTCACATTATTTATTGTTATATCAATAAAAGGAGAATAACCATGTACCGGTATTTGATTGAATCTCCTCATGCTTCTGAGGATTGCGACAAGATCATCCAGGAAATCCACGCTGCAGGTTATTTACACCAGTTCGATTGGGGTTGTCACGACGGAGTCCATACCGGCTGGGCGGTTATCGAGACAGATAACCTCGAACATGCCAAACAGATCGTCCCATGGATGGTGCGAGACAAGGCCCGGATTGTTAAGATTGAAAAATTTGAAGAAGTAGATCCGATCCATCCTCATAAACCGAAATAATAAAATCAGAATCAAAAAA
>CAZPCR010000072.1:0-10086 GCA_964585035.1 uncultured Anaerolineaceae bacterium | reverse complement strand
GAGCCGGTTGTCAGTCGTTATGATTACATCCTGGTGGATTGTCCTCCTTCGTTGGGTCTCCTGACCATCAACGGCCTTGTGGCTGCAAAGGATGGCGTACTGGTCCCCGTGCAGTGCGAATACCTCGCGTTGGAGGGCCTGGGCCAGTTAACGCAGACGGTTCAACGTGTCCGCTCGGCTCTGTTCCCCGAACTGAAAGTGCGCGGTGTAGTCCTCACCATGTTCGATCCTCGCACTAATCTCTCCACTGATGTCGTCAAGGAAGTCAACCGTCATTTCCCCGGTCAGGTGTTCAAAGCTATCATACCTCGCAGTGTCCGCCTGGCCGAAGCGCCTTCCTATGGACTTCCAATCTTGACGTATGCGCCCAACTCCAATGGTGCCTTGGCTTACGAAGCGGTGACGAGAGAATTGCTCAAGGGTGATGGTATGAAAGTCACCGCTTAAATGTTTAAAGTGCAGCATGCTGGAAATGCAAGGATATAAAATGATCCTTTCCTGGTATTCTTTGCATTCTAAAGATTTTGTGCTCTCCATGATGGATATTTAAAGGAGCAACCATGCCTCAACGCTCTGGCCTCGGCAAAGGACTCGATGCCCTCATTCCCGGGGGTTCATCCGCGGTAAGCGGGGGAGGCGCATCGCAGGTTTCGATCGATGCGATAGTCCGTAACCCGCGCCAGCCGCGTCATACTTTTAAAGAAGCAGAGCTTGAGGAATTGGCTGCCTCCATTCGTGAGTATGGGGTGATCCAGCCCATCATCGTTTCACCCACTTCCGGCGGGACATATATCCTCATCGCCGGGGAACGCCGCTGGCAGGCTGCGCGTCGGGCGGGGTTAAGGACGGTCCCGGTTGTATTCCGCGATGCCAATGACCAGCAGCTGCTCGAGTTGGCGCTGATCGAAAATATTCAGCGTGCAGATTTGGATCCTCTTGAAGAAGCCGATGCCTTTCAACACCTCGTCAGTGAATTTGGGCTTTCTCACGAAGCGATTGCGCAGCGCGTAGGGAAGAGCCGCGTGGCGGTCACGAATACGCTACGCCTGCTTGATGCCGCTTCTGCTGTTAAACAGGCCCTGGTGGACGGAAAGATTACGGAAGGTCACGCACGAGGCCTGATGGCTCTTACTTCGGCCAGGGCGCAGGAAGTTGCGCTGCACAGGGTGATCAACCTCGATTTGAGCGTCAGGCAGACCGAGTTGCTTGCGCGCAAGCTCTCCGGTCATAGACCACCTGCAAAAAAGAAACCCGGTCACAGCCCTGACGTGAACGACATGGAGAAACGTCTGCGCGCCAGCCTCGGGACGAAGGTCTCCCTTAAGCATGGCAAGAAAGGTGGGGCACTTACAATCTTTTATTACTCCGATGAAGAACTGGATGGCTTATTGGAAAAACTGTTATGAAGATCCTGCACAATGCCCGCATCCACACTCTGGATAAGGCCGTGCCGCTTGCTTCGGTGATCGCAATTGATCACGGGGAGATTGTTGCTGCCGGCGGTGATGAACTCCATGACATGTTTGATCGGGCTGATAAACAGGACCTGCAAGGTTATACGGTGCTGCCCGGGCTGATCGACGCACACCTGCATCTGCAGCATTATGCATTGTCGCTGCAGAAAATTGATTGCGAGACGGATACCCTCGAAGAATGCCTTCAGCGTATAAAAAGTAAAGTACGGAGTTCAAAGTCCGGTGAATGGATTTTAGGTCACGGTTGGAATCAAAATAGTTGGGGAAATTGGCCCAGTGCATCAGACCTTGACCATGTTGCTCCGGACAATCCTGTCTATTTGACGGCCAAATCGCTGCATGCAGCCTGGGCGAATCACATGGCATTGAAGCTGGCCGGGGTCACGGCAGGGACGCCTGATCCGAAGGGAGGTCAGATCCAGCGGACGGCGCAAGACGAACCGACCGGCATTCTTTTGGAGAATGCCGTTTTGTTAATAAGCGATCTGGTCCCTGAGCCGGGCATCGCGGCTCTGGCCGATGCCATCGAAACGGCTCAACCGGTCTTATGGAAAATGGGACTGACGGGTGTCCATGATTTTGACCGAAGGGATTGTTTCCTGGCCTTGCAGCAGTTGCATAGCGCGGGTCGGTTGAAATTACGCGTCACCAAAAATATTCCCGTTGAATTACTCGACCATGCCTATGAGCTTGGGCTGCGTACAGGTTTTGGCGACGAATGGCTGCGCATAGGCTCGATAAAGGTTTTTATGGACGGTGCGCTTGGTCCCCGTACGGCAGCCATGTTCCAACCTTATATCGGCGAACCTGAAAACAAGGGGAACCTTAATATGGATGGCGAACAGCTGTTTGAGTTCGCGCGCCGGGCCGCCGATGTTGGCCTCGGGATGACCGTCCACGCCATTGGCGACCGCGCCAATCATGAAGTGCTGAACGCTTATGAGCAACTGCGTGCCTACGAGACTGAAAAGGGTCTGCCGCACCTGCGCCATCGCATCGAACATGTGCAGCTTCTTCATCCTGACGATGCGCCGCGGCTGGCAAAATTGGATGTGATCGCCTCGATGCAGCCGATCCATGCCACCTCGGATATGCGGATGGCCGATAAATATTGGGGGGAACGCACCTCCCTGGCTTACGCTTTGAAGACCCAACTGGATGCCGGCGCTTACTTGGCTTTTGGTTCGGACGCGCCAGTCGAGTCGCCGAACCCATTCCGTGGTATCCATGCTGCGCTTACCCGGCAGCGTGCAGATGGTTCCCCCGGCCCCGACGGTTGGCATCCTGAACAAAGATTAAGTCTCCAGCAGGCGATAGAAGGATTTACAACCGGTGCTGCTTACGCGGCTTACTCTGAAAACCGGCAGGGAAGGCTGGCTGTGGGTATGCTTGCTGATTTGATTGTCCTCAAAAACGATCCGTTCACCTGCAATCCAGATGATGTAAAAGACCTTCAATCTTCTGCTACAATGGTTGCTGGTGAGTGGGTCCTACAGCCGTAATTTCCAGGGATGACTTCGGGAAACATTTGGAAGGCTTTTCTTTCCTGGCGAATTAATGTAGACTTCCTTAGTCTCTGGCGTGACCTTTCGACGCCTCGTTTATTTTAAGAAGGTGTTTATGGCAAATGAAAAAACCCAGCTTACGCCTGAAATGCTTGTGCCTAGATTGGGGGAGGCCCTGGTTCGATCTGAACATATCTCGGATGTGGATTTAAAAAAGGCTCTAGCTTATCAACAAGAGCAGATCGCGGGAGGCAAGACCATTCTGTTGGGTCAGGCTCTTCTGGATTTGCATTTAATTGACCAACCTTCGCTTGACCAGGCTGTGACGGAGCAGATCATCCAGTTGCGTTCGGCGCTGCAGGCTGCCAACCGGACTCTGGAACAGCGTGTCCTGGAACGGACTGACGAATTGCGACAGGCTCTGGAACGGCTTTCAGAATTGAGCCAGATGAAGGCGAATTTTGTAGCTAATATATCCCACGAGCTGCGCACGCCCCTGACTCATATAAAAGGTTACCTGGAATTGATGGTGACCGATTCGCTTGGCCCGCTTACAGATGAACAGCGGCATGCATTGCAGGTCAGCCAGAAAGCCTCGGAACGGCTGGAAAACCTGCTCGAAGATTTGATCATGTTCTCGCTTGCTTCGCGCGGTGAAATGAGCGTCAGGCAGGAACCGGTGGATATTCGCCGCATGGCAAACCTGGCTGCCAAGAATGCCACCCAAAAGGCGGAAGAACGCGGTGTGGATGTGCATATTGTGGCGAACGAACATCTGCCCTTTGTCCAGGGTGATTCGGAAAAGATCATGTGGGTTTTAAATCAATTGCTCGATAATGCCGTCAAATTTACGCCCTCCGGAGGGCGGGTGGTGGTCAGTTTGAAGGAAGAGAGTACCAATTTGGTGATGGTTTCCATAACGGATACTGGCATAGGTATCCCTGCGAACCGCTTAAAGGAAATCTTCGAGCCGTTCCATCAGCTGGATGCCTCTTCGACTCGCAAAGCCGGGGGCACGGGCCTGGGTCTCTCGCTTGTACGTCAGATCGTGGAAGCACATGGCTCATTGCTCGACGTAAATTCAGTGGAAGGGAAAGGCACCACCTTCAAGTTTCCTCTACTTGTGAGTGCCGAGGAAAGTAAGAAGAAACACCGCATATAGCTTATGCCCGTTGATTCCCAAACTTTGGAATACATTTATTCCATTCTGCAGGCGATGAGCCTCAAGGCAGACTGGAAAACTGCGTTCGGCAGCCTCCTTGCCTCTATGCGTAAGGAGTTTGTTTTTGACAACGTGGCTTTATATCTGCTCGATCCTGAAGGCAAAAGCCTCGATGTGGGATATGCGCGTGCTGTCGGTCGAGGCAAACAATCCGAGGCCGATGTAAGTTGGGGGGAAGGGCTTGCTGGAAAAGTGATCGCGAAGAAAGAGATGATCGTTCAGGAGCCCAGCCTTCGTCCACGTAGAGATCGCCTTGATTTGCCTTATTTGGTTGGGTTGCCACTTTTTATGGCGGGTCGGTTGGGGGGAGCATTACTCTTCGTCCGCTTCGGTGGGCCTGCTTATTCGCAAGCTCATCTGAGTAACGCTAAGTTGATCTCCATGTTGGCGGCCTCGCTGCTCGAATCGAACGCCCTGAAGGAAGCGCGCGCCAGCCTCGAATCGGTCCAGCGCCAGATGCGCCTGCAGGATGATTTTGTATCGACCATCTCGCACGAACTTCGCACCCCGCTTGGTTTCATCAAAGGCTACAGCACCAGCTTACTGCGCGAGGACACTCATTGGGATGAAAAAACCCAGCACGAATTCCTCTCTATTATTGATGAGGAGACCGATCGTTTGACCCAGCTCATCGAGAATATGCTCGAATCGGCGCGTTTGCATAGCAGGACCGTAAAATTCAAATTCCAGCCTCTGCGACTCGATGCTCTTGTACGAGATGTGACCACGCATGTACGCGCTCATAATCCCGGACTTTTGGTTAACCTGAATTTTGATGTGGTTCCCCCCATTCTCGGTGATACGGTGCAGCTTTCGCAAGTCTTCGAAAACCTGTTCGGGAATGCAATAAAATACGCACCTGGTTCTGCCCTGATGATTGATTTGCACCAGGTTGAAAATAGCTTGCGGGTGAGCTTTGCAGATCATGGCCCCGGCATTCCCGATGAGTATATACCTTTTATATTCGAACGTTTTTACAGGGTGCCGGGGGAAAGAACGGTGACCGGTACCGGCCTCGGCCTGTATATATGCAAGCAAATAATTTTGGCGCATCATGGTAAGATTTGGTCAGAGTCCGTCCTGGATGAAGGGACCGCCTTCTTCATCGAACTGCCTCTTGAGTCGAAGTCGTGACCTGGTCTGATGTGTACAATCCATCTGATTTAACTGCGGAGAAATTTATTGAGAACACATAACAAGTTGAATGCAAAAGGGGTTTTTCATTGCAAAGTTTGCTAACGGTGCCAGGATTCTTCAAAGCCTCCTAGGCAGAAGTTTAAGATTTCAGGGTCAATGGAAAGAATTCGTTTGTGTTTAAAAATGTTTTTTCATTGTAGTCACATAGCTACTCCGGTTATTTGTGGTTTTGTACCCAAAGGAGGAATAAATGCCAAAATGCATTCTCATCGTTGATGATGAACCTCGCTACCTGCGCCTGCTGGAGGTTAACCTGAAAACAGAGGGTTATACCGTTGTTACTGCGGCAGACGGCTTGCAGGCCATTGAAGTCTTTTCGGCTCAGCCTGTCGATTTGATCCTTCTGGACATAATGATGCCGCGTCTCGATGGGTTTGCTACCTGCCAGCGTATTCGCGAGTTCTCGAATGTGCCGATCATTATGCTTACCGCCAAAGGCGAAGAACAAGACCGGGTGAAAGGCCTCGATCTTGGGGCAGATGACTACCTGGTCAAGCCTTTTTCAGCCACCGAGCTTCTCGCACGGGTCCGCGCTGTCCTGCGCCGCGCCCAAATTCCCACAGAACATGGCCAGGAACGGTTTTTCACTCATGAGAACCTGAAGATAGATTTTGCCCGCGCTGAGGTTTGGCGTGATGACCAGCCTGTCTCGCTTTCCGCCACGGAATATCGCCTATTGCTCCAATTTGCCCATAATATCGGTAAGATCCTCACATCCGAAGACTTGCTGACCAGCGTTTGGGGACCGGAATATAAAGCAGACAAAGAGATTCTGTGGGTAAGCATTGCCCGCCTTCGGCAGAAACTGGAAGATGACGCTCATTCCCCTCGTCATGTCGTCACGCGCTCGGGGTTGGGATATTTTATGCCTCCCATCGAAACGTAAGGAATGATGATGGCCGGGAGCAAAATCCTTGTTATCGACGGAGATCTCATCAGCCGCAATTACCTTGCCCTGGCTTTACAGAATCAGGGTCTTCATATTTTGCAGGCTGGTTCCGGCAGGGAGGGGCTGATCTCGGCTTGGCGCGACCGCCCCGACCTCATCATTGCCGATCCCGTGATGCCTGATTTGACTGCGGAGCAGTTTGCCACCCGTCTACGTTCAGACGCACGCACTGCCAAAGTCCCGCTGGTTGCATTGAGCAGTGATTCTTCTCCTGGTCGTGCCCGTTTGTGCAAAGAGGCAGGCTTCAATGAATATCTGGTCAAGAACGCGCAAGTCATCCCTTCTCTGATCGATACGGTAACTCGCCTTCTGGGTGGTGAAGTGGAGGTTGTGAAGGAGGGGGGCTATTTAATCGCTTTTCTGAGCGCAAAAGGCGGCACAGGCACCTCGTCTTTATGTGCGAATATTGCCATGAATATCGCAAATACTCAGCCCGAGGCGCAAGTCGCCGTTGTGGATATGGTCCTTCCAATCGGATCGATTGCAGGGATCGTTGGTTATGTGAGTGATCAGAACCTTGTTACGGTTTCGGAGCAGCCTGCTGCTGTAACAACGCCTGAATATTTTCGTACTTCACTCACCGAGATCGGTGACTGGCGTTTTCATCTATTAGCTGGTTCCCCGGATCCGGAGCGCAGTAACGAGCTTGTTATCGACCGGGTCGGGGATATCGTATCTACATTACAAGGGACTTACGATTTTGTCCTTCTGGACTTGGGCCGTGCGCTCTCGCGTATCAGCCTGCCGTTGATTGAACATGCCGACCTGATTGCCATGATCGTTGGTTCCGACCAGAGCACCGTCAATCTGACAAAAACCGTTTGGGATTATTTGCAAGCCAGGGACGTAAAAGCTGCATCTGTTTACGCGATCTTCAATCGTTCGATCGGGTTAGAAGGGGTGACAAAACCGGAAGCGGAAAAAATAATCGGTATTCCGATCAAATCGGTTTTACCTTTCCTCGGAGGAAACTTCGCAATGGCAAACGATCAGCATCGGCCATATTCCGTCAAATTCCCAAGAGATACGGCTTCGATCGTGCTGAGAGATACAGCGCAGCAAATGGTAGGCCTCGCAAAAAGTTTGCGCGCTGGATAACGTCCGAAACATCTACTGTCCCTTTTGCAAAATCCCGGATTGGCGAACAATCCGTTTTCAACCATCCAACCTTAAACTGTAAACCTTCAACCCTTACTCTGTATGACCGGAGATTTATTATGACAATCGAATTCGATGAAAAGGGCAAGTTTTTTACCGATATTGTACCGAAGTTCGCTGTACATTCTGTCATTCAAACCACGACTCAGTTGGTACGAGGCAATATCCATGTAAGGCAGGGAGAACGCTTGAAGGATGAACTGGACGAGAATGACCTTTTCCTTGCTGTCACCGACGCAGCCATTCTTGGAACAGAGGGTCAGATATTATTCCAGGTTCCGTTTTTGGCCGTCAGGCGTTCGCATATTGTGTGGGTATTCCCGGATGGGGGAGAAACACAGGCTGCTCCGAAAACATCCTGATCAGGATTTTGTTAACTTCAAAGAATTTATTGGAACTTTTGGCGAACCTATCTAACGGGCAAGTATGAGTAAAAAATATGACCCAACCCATTTCATCTAATACATCGCGGTTATCCGGCACCGACCTGATAAAACTCAAAGGATATTTGATCGATTCTCTTTCGCGTGGGATTGAGAGCGAAGGCGTTTTGGCGGAACATCGTTCGGAATTTATACAACAACACATGAAAGATGTTTATGACCAGGCACACCTTAACCTTTCAGAAGATGTTCAGCACCTGATCTTTCAGGATGTACAGAACGATATGATGGGCTTCGGTCCGATCCAGCCATTGCTGGATGATCCGGATGTCAGTGAAGTCATGGTGAATGGCCCAAAAAACGTTTATGTCGAAAAGGGCGGACAACTGGTACGTACCAGCGTGACGTTCGACGACGATGCACACGTCATGCAGATCATCGATCGTATTATCCTGCCCCTCGGGCGAAGGGTGGACCCCGACAGCCCTACTGTTGATGCCCGTCTCCCCGATGGCTCCCGTGTCAACGCGGTGGTCCGGCCGATAGCCCTCGACGGCCCTTCGATCACGATACGTAAATTCCTTAAAGATAAGCTTACCCCCGAACAACTGGTTGGGTTCGGTACCCTTACACCCGCGACGGTTGAATTTCTAAAAGCGTGTGTGGTGGCGCGTTTAAATACCATTATTTCGGGAGGTACCGGTTCAGGCAAAACAACATTGCTGAACGTACTGTCAGGCTTTATCCCTGAGAATGAGCGCATCCTCACCATTGAAGATGCGGCCGAGCTGCAGCTTCAGCAGCAGCATGTCCTTCGGCTGGAGACCAAAACTGCCAATGTCGATGGCAGCGGCCAAA
This sequence comes from uncultured Anaerolineaceae bacterium, assembly GCA_964585035.1. GTDB lineage: Bacteria > Chloroflexota > Anaerolineae > Anaerolineales > Villigracilaceae > Fen-1038. The sequence continues at coordinate 1,339 of CAZPCR010000072.1, read as the reverse complement.
CAACGGTCCGCGATTTGGTGCGCAATTCATTGCGCATGCGGCCCGACCGTATTGTGGTGGGCGAGTGTCGCGGCGGTGAAGCGCTGGATATGCTCCAGGCGATGAATACCGGTCATGATGGTTCGCTCACCACGCTGCATGCCAATTCTCCCCGCGATGCTCTCTCGCGCCTCGAAACGATGGTGCTGATGGCCGGTGTGGAATTGCCTCTCAAGGTCGTTCGCCAGCAGATCTCGTCCGCCGTTGACCTGATCATCCAGCAATCGCGCTTGAAAGATGGTACCCGAAAAGTCACTGCCATCACCGAGGTGGCAGGTATGGAGGGCGACATCATCGTCCTCACCGATATTTTTAAGTTTGAGCAAACCGGCATCGGGGAAAACAATAAAATACTCGGATCATTAAAGCCCACAGGCATCCGTCCGCAATTTTCGCCGAGGCTGGAAGCAGCGGGCTTCAAGCTGAGCGGTGATATCTTCGGCGCTTCGATTTCCGAGATGATTGCCAACCGGCAGCGGCGCTGATCGGCCGTAGTATCTATTCACGTCTTTTACAGGACCCTTAAAATTTTGAATTTCCCTTCCCCCCTTTAGATGATCGTGGAACACAGCATCCCCGTTCTTCCTTAAGGGTGGTCCCGAAGAGCAGTCGAAGATGCCGAATGTACTTTTCGGTGCGGAGGGCGACTGGGGTGGGTTCCCCAAGAGTGGATATGAAATGTTCTCTGCTATAATATACATGGTTTGATCTGGTGTTAGTGTAGATATCGTATCCGTTTCAATCTTGCATATGGATATTCGTACCCAAACTACCCTCCGTACCAAAAAATTGGGCGTTTTAATTCGTGATGTCCGACTGGCTGCGCGCCGGAACATCGATGAATGTGCCAAAGCCGTGGGTGTGACCAAAGGCGTCTTCCGCGCCTACGAAGAAGGAAGGCGTGCGCCATCCCTTCCTGAACTTGAGGTCCTCGTTTATTACCTCAGGTTGTCCATAGACCATTTCTGGGGCAAAGCATCAATTTCCAACGAACATTTGGTGGCAGAGCCGCTTGACTTGCCGCAGCTCATGGAACTACGCCAGCGGATGATCGGCGCTTTGCTTCGCCAGGAGCGCAACACGGCCAGTCTTTCCATCAAAGCCCTAACCCAGGAGACCGGAATTCCAGCGGGTCGTATCAAGGCCTATGAACTCGGCGAGCGTGCGATTCCCCTGCCTGAATTGGAAGCATTGCTTACCGCACTTGGCGGCCGTATCGAAACTTTCTTCGACCAGAGCGGGCCAATCGGTCAATGGATGACCGACCAGAAATCCATGCAGCAGTTCCTTGGCTTGCCCA
>CAZPCR010000071.1:0-10122 GCA_964585035.1 uncultured Anaerolineaceae bacterium | reverse complement strand
TTTACACCGTATATCCCCTACGGGATCTATTTAAACTCATTTGAGCGAATATATCTTATCGCTCTGCAGGCGTCCGAGGTCTTGAAGACCTCGGACGCCTGCAGCGTATTAGTACAAATGGATGGGGCGATAAATTAATTTTTTATTTGCATACAACTATAATGTGACTGACTTTACAGCCAAGGAGAATCATATGCCGACCGAACAGGAATACATAGACCTGCGTAACCGTTTGATACACCTGGAAGGCCAGGTCGCTTTTTTATATAAACATCTAGGTGTTACCTTCGTACCGGAGACCAGCTTAACCGACGACCCGCGGATCATCGAGCAACTCAAAAAAGGAAATCTACTGGAGGCGATGAAGATCCATCGCGAAATTTATAATACAAGCATGACTGATGCGAAGCAGGCAGTGGAAGAAATTAAAGGAAGGCTTGGACTGTAAGGTTATTTAAGGAAAGATTTAGAGAGATGCAAAAAACGCCCAGTGCTGAACTGGGCGTTTTTTGCATAACCTATATATTAGTTCTGACTGACTTTCTGGTGAAGCAATTCCTTCAGGGTTAATCCCAGTCTCGTTATGCCTTCACGGATGGTATCGGGCGGGGGATAAGAAAAGTTGAGACGCATCGTGTTATGACCGCCACCCGTGGCATGGAAGGAGTCACCAGGGACAAAGGCCACTTTTCTATCGATCGCAATCTTGAGCACTTCTGCGGCATCCATGTCTTCAGGCAGAACACCCCACAGGAACATACCGCCCTGCGGACGAGTCCAATGGACCTCGGGCGGGAACATTTCGTCCATCATTTCAAGCATGACGTCGCGGCGTTCCCTGTACACCGAGCGGATGACCTTGACATGCTCATCGAGGAACCCGCCTTTGCCGACTTCATAGGCGACATATTGGTTGAAGGAGGCGGTATGCAGGTCGACGGCCTGCTTGGTCATGACCAGTTTGCGGATTACTTGTTCGGGCGCGATGACCCAAGCCAGGCGCAGGCCAGGCGAGAGCAGCTTTGAGAAGGTGCTCAGGTAAATAACGTTCCCGCTGTAACACCCACCGTTCTTGCCGCGGAATTTGCTATCGAGCGAGACGAGCGAAGGGATATTTTCACCATCATAGCGAAGCTGCCCATAGGGGTCGTCTTCGATGATGGGGACGCCGTATTTATCTGCCAGCTCGATCAGTTTTACACGCCGCTCGAGGCTGAGGGTAACGCCGCTGGGGTTTTGAAAATTGGGGAGGACATAAATGAACTTCGGCCCGATCCTTAGAGCTGCTTCGAGCTCGTCCACGATCATGCCGTTTTCATCTGTGCGAACGGGGATGTACTGCGCGCCGTAGGCGTTCCAGGCCTGCAGGGCGCCCAAATAAGTGGGCGCCTCGACAACGATGTAATCTCCGCGGTTTATGAAGAGCCGGCCGGCAAAGTCAAGGGCTTGCTGTGAACCGGAAGTGATGAGGATATTATCGGGAGTGACTTCCACCATATAGCGCGAGGTATGGCGGGCGATCATCTCGCGTAAAGGTTTGTACCCCTCGGTGGTACTGTACTGCAGGGCCTGTGCGCCCTGCGTCTCCAGGACATAATTGCAGGCGGCCTGGAATTCCTTAAGGGGAAATACATCAGGGGCGGGCAATCCCCCGGCAAATGAAATGATGCCAGGTTGTTCGGTATATTTGAGCAGCTCACGGATTACCGAGCTTCCCATTTTTTGTATGCGGTGGGCGTAGCGATATTCCCAGGGTGTCTGCACTCATACTCCTTTGGCCTAAATATAAAAGGCCTGACAGGTAGATTGCTACCGTCAGGCCCTTAGTACTGACTAAGGCATATAAAGCTGCCTATGATGCGTATCGCCAAAACCTCGATCATGGCCCTACTATGTTACATGCTTTACTTCACCATTGCAACAGACAAATGACCTGCCAAAACCATGCTAATTGTCAGTATTCCCGATAAGAGCAGGGGAAAATTCACAGGGGATATCCTACGCGATGTAAATAGAGATTTTTCTCCAACCGCCCGATCCATTGTGTAATTCAGCCTTACCGCGGCGATTAATTCTCGCTATTCAAAACGCTTTCTCAAGTGGACTGGACAAGATTGAGGTTGGTTGCCACCAGCGGCAGGACTTCTGAAGCAAATTCGTCCACAGGTTTGGGCTGTTTGCTATGGCCCCACTGCGAAGCCAGGCCATAAATTGCCCAGCTTGCGGCGGTCGCGGCAGTTTCAGGGGCAACTTCAACATCCAACTGTTTGAGCCATTTAAGAAGAAGCTCATACATTACATCCTTGACTTGAGTTTCGACCAGCGATTCGAACTGAGGCTGCGGTGGCTTGCAATGAGAGTTTGTTTTCGAAGTGAATTCGCAGACCGCCACTATTAAATTACGCAAGTTATCGGTGCTGAAGTGGCAGGCGTGCAACATGCGCTTTTCGATCTCCTGTAGAAATCCCTGGCGGATGCTATGATCTAGTAAGGCATATTTGTCGTCAAAATGGGCGTAAAAAGTAGCGCGATTGACCCCGGCCCGTTCGGTAATATCCTGGACGGTGATCGTTTGGAAGCCTTTTTCCCTTAGAACGTCCATAAAGGCCTGTTCCAATAATTGACGTGTACGCTTCACGCGGGGGTCGAGTTTTTGATCAAATTCAGTAGACAACATTTCCGCTCCATTGTTGCTTAGACGACAAAAGTCAGGTTTTGATGGTTGACCGCTGTCAGGTAAGAATGATAAATTTGACAACATCTGTTGCTTATGCTACAGATGTTTCAAAGATACCATATCGTACCAGGAGAGTCAAGTTGAACACTATAACGAACGTAACAATCATCGGATCAGGCAAAATGGGACGCGGCATCGGTACCCGGCTTGTGAGCGGTGGGCATAATGTCACCATCATGGACCGCGACCCTGAAAAAGCCAAATCCCTGGCAGAAGAGTTGACCGCGAACGCTAAAAAGGGTGCAAAAACCCAGGGAGTCGCCTTAGGCGGCCCAATCCAGGACGAGATCGTTATCCTGGCGGTCCCCTACGGAGCCACCGGCGAAGTCATCGAAAATCTCGGAGCAAAACTGGCCGGCAAAACCGTCATAGATATTACCAACCCACTGAATGCCACATACGACGGCCTGGCGGTTGCGCCCGGAACTTCAGCAGCGGAAGAGATCGCCAAGAAACTGCCCTCGAATACAAAAGTGTTCAAGGCTTTCAATACCACCTTCGCCACGACCCTTGTGTCCGGAAAAGTGGATAACAAACCTCTCGACGTTTTTATTGCAGGCGATGATGCAGAGGCAAAAGCGAAAATCACACAACTGGTGAACGACGGCGGCTCGCGCGCCATCGATGCAGGACCATTAAGCCATGCCCGCCAACTCGAAGCGATCGGGTTCCTCGGGATTTCATTGCAAGGCACGCTCGGTACGGGTTTCAAGAGCGCCTGGCAGATCGTTTCCTGATATTTCAATCAACCAAAGAAGATAAATCATGTTAGACGTAAAAACAGATATAACTTTGATCCCCAATAAGGAATTTAGCAGGCTGGCAACCGACGCACAGATCGCACGAGCGGCGCAGGCGCTAGAGTCGAACAACATTCATACAATCATAGTGGACACCGGTGAAGAAGCCAAAAAACTGGTGTTCGAGCTTGTGCCAGAAGGCGCGGAAGTATTAGCTAATGTATCAAAGACCCTGGAAAAGCTGGGCATTACCGAGGCGATCGACAAATCAGGCCGTTATGATGCCGTCCGGCCAAAGGTAATGGCTCTCGACCGGAAGACCCAGGCAAATGAGATCCGGATGCTCAGGTCGCATCCCACTTACATTATCGGAAGCGTCCACGCTGTAACGGAAAAGGGACAGGTATTAACAGCCTCCTATGGGGGCAGCCAGTTGGGAGCTTATGCCTATGGATCTGCGAAGGTGATCTGGGTGATCGGAGCACAGAAGATCGTCAAAGACCTGGACGAAGGATTCCGCCGGATCGAAGAATACAGCTATCCATTGGAAGATGAACGCCTGCGCGCTACGCTGGGGGCCCCTACGAAGATCGGTAAAGTGCTGGTCACCAACCTTGAGGCGGCGCCGGGGCGTGTTACCGCCATTATCGTCAAGGAAGAGCTCGGCTACTAATAGCCGTTTCCAGATATGACAGATTGTGCAGAATACTTACTTCTATCTGCGTAATTTGTCATCTCCTAAAATCGTCTGTTATAGAAGGTTTGAAAATGTGAGGCATGAATATGGTAAATAACGTTCTGGCTCCAAACAAGGCTTTTGCGCAACTCGCATCGGATGAACAAATCGCCCGTGCGAAGAAGGCATTGGAAGCGAACGGGATCCAGGTATTGATCGCGGAAAACGGTGAAGAGGCCAAGCGGCTATTCTTCGAAATGGTCCCGAACGGATCAGAAATTTTTCTAGGCGCCTCGGTAACGCTTGAAAAACTCGGCATTACAGAAGAGGCGGATAAATCGGGACATTTCGACGCACTGCGGCCAAGAATGTTCGCCATGAACCGCGAGACACAGGGCCGGGAAATGCGCAAGCTGGTGGGGGCACCCGATTTCGCAGCCGGCAGCGTCCACGCGGTGACTGAGGATGGGCAAGTGTTGATCGCCTCGAATACCGGCAGCCAACTTAGCCCTTATGCTGCCAGCGCGGGAAAAGTGATCTGGGTAGTCGGGGCCCAGAAGATCGTCAAAGACTTGAATGAGGGCTTGAAACGGATCGAAGAGTATTGCCTGCCGCTCGAGGAAGTACATATGCAGCAGCTTTACAAGGCCCACACGAATGTAAACAAGATCTTGATCTTCCGCCGCGAGATTCGCCCGAACCGTGTCACGATGATCATTGTGAAAGAAGAAATAGGATTTTAAAGATGACATCCCAACAACCTGCATCAAAAGTCAAACTTAGCCGAGTGTGGTGGACCGGACCGCTTACGATCCTGGTATCCATACTCGGTGTTTTGATCGTGCGTGTGATCGCCGTAGCGATCTTACAGCCCAACCCGACACCGATGAGCCTGGGCTGGGTGCTACCGCCTCTTTTCACCTTCATCCTTGTAACGGGTGCAGTGCTGGTATTTGCTCTTGTGGCGCGTTTTGCAAAGAACCCGATCCGCACATATCAAATCATTGCTTTTGTCTTCCTGTTGATCAGTCTTCTACCAGATATCGGCTTTGCCCGATCCAGCATGCCCGGCGCAAGCTGGCCAATTGCGATCGCCTTAATGATCATGCACGTGATGGCCTGGGCAATTTGTGTAGTTATGTTACCAAAGTTGAGTCTCGAAGCCATATAAAGAACAGCAGCGCCCATAGAAGGACTGCCAGAAAAGGAATAAATGTCAAGCATACAACAACCCATTACCGGGGAAACATGCATTCCAAATATCAGCACGCAGGAACGCCGCAAACGCCTGACCTTTGGCGCGGCGACTTTCGTAATCGCCCTCATCATACTCGGGGTGCTCATGGCCACCGGCGTAAGCCCCTGGTGGCGGATCATCCTTTTGCCCCTGTTCATGGGTGCGACCACCGGCTACTTCCAATGGAATGACAAGACGTGTATAGCTCTTGCCAGGCGAGGAACATACAACCTTAACGACGAAGAAAAGAAGATGGAAGACCCCGCCGTATTAGCAAAAGTACGCGAGCAGGCGCGTCGCGTGCAGTTAAAAGCACTGCTGGCGGCCATCCCCCTGACCCTGATCGCACTGGTACTACCAATTCTGAGGTGACAGATAGAAATTCATCGGAGATATCCTACAGGCACGATTTGAACGTAGAAAAACGTAAATTTTTTGAGTCGCAAAGCGAGAGAGAGAAATGACCACACAGACCCAGACCCTCACCAAAACTGAAACGACAAGCATCCACCCGGCCACCCATCCGGGATATGTACATCTACGAGCAGCCAACGTGGAACGCCAAATAGAGTTTTACCAGAAGGTGATCGGGCTCAAGCTGCATTGGCGCAAAGACGGCAATGCAGGAATGGGAGCGGGCAACAAAGATTTACTGCGGTTGACAGAAAAAAAGGATGCCATCCGATATCGGGGAACAACAGGCCTCTATCATGTAGCTTTCCTGCTGCCGGACCGCCGTGAACTGGCACGCGTCATGGCCCGACTGTTCGCTTTGAAATATCGCAACTATCCAACCGACCATATCATGACCAAGACCACCTATCTGGACGACGCGGAAGGCAACGGCATCGAGCTGTACGCCGAGTCTCCTGAAGACGGGTCATGGAGCATGGCCAACGGAGACTATATCACCCGCCGTGCAGACGGTTCCTTAAGCGATGGACGCGAACCACTGGACGTAGAAGAATTGTTCAGCCATTTGAAAGCGGATGACCGCCTGGATGAGGGTATGCCCGGAGAGACGCGCGTCGGTCATGTACACTTACATGTGCGCGATATCGATGAGGCAGTGGATTTTTATCATGGCGTGATCGGTTTCGACATCATGGGTGTGGCGAAGCCTTTCCGCATGGCCTTCGTATCCGCAGGCGGATACCACCACCATATCGGTTTGAATACCTGGCAGGGTGAGGGTGCGCCTCCGCCTCCGGCCAATGCGCTTGGATTGGAAGCCTTCAGCGTGTTACTGCCGAACAAGGCAGAGTTGGAGCGGGTCCTTGCCCGAGTTAAGCAGGCAGGTGTTGCGACCGAGCAAAACGAGGCAGGGACGCTGGTCCACGATCCCTCACAAAACGGCGTGATATTGACATCCCGACCAGATTAAATATTTATATTTACCAAAAGCGATATCGCTTCTCACACACTTTCTTCCCACGTATACAGCCTGGGAAAAGGAATATTTGATACAAAGTAAAAGGAAATATGTCTGAAATAAAAATGCAAGCAGCACGTGTTCATGATTATGGCGGTCCAGAAGTACTAATAGTTGAGCAGGCACCGCGTCCGGAGCCAAAGGCCGGTGAAGTTTTAATCCGAGTTAAGGCAGCAGGGGTCAACCCTGCCGATTGGAAAATGCGCGGGGGCGCTTATAAACAATTCATGCCGTTGCAGTTCCCATGGATACCCGGATTAGAAGGCGCGGGGACGATCGAAGCGTTAGGGGCTGGGGTCTCCACATTCCAACTAGGGCAGGAAGTCTATGGCATTCTCTCGAGCTCCTATGCTGAATATGCGATCGCCCTTGCAAAAGACATTCAATCGAAACCTTCCAATCTGACCTTTGAACAGGCGGCAACGGTACCGGTGGGAGCCCTGACTGCCTGGGGCGCAGTAATCAACACTGCAAATGTACAAGCCGGACAGCGCGTTTTGGTCCATGGGGCAGCCGGCGGAGTTGGAGCATCTGCCGTCCAACTGGCACACTGGAAGGGCGCACATGTAACCGGGACCGCCTCGGCAGGGAATCTCGAATTTGTCAGATCCCTGGGCGCAGAATCAGCAATTGACTATAACGCCGCACCCTTTGAAACCGTCGTCCACGACATGGACGTGGTGGTGGATACCGTTGGCGGAGATATATCAGAACGCTCATGGCAAGTCCTTCATAAAGATGGCATATTCGTAACGGTTGCCGGGCGGCTGGCTCCGGAAGCCGGGAAAGCCCAAGGTGTTCGGGCTATGAACGCGGGTCGAGCCCCGGCCGAAACGCTTAAGCAGATATCGGAACTGCTTGTCTCTAAAAAAATCATCCCAGTAGTTGGCAAGCCTTTTGCATTAAAAGAGGTTCGCCAGGCGCACGAGCTCAGCCAGAGCGGTCATGGCCGCGGGCGGATCATTTTGCGAATCTCCTGATTAATTGCCAGTTTATACTTACCGATAATATAAGACCTTATTTGGCTTTTGCGCCTTATAAGGTCTTTTTACCAACAAAGAACGGAGTAAATCCGGGTTCTTGAGGAATTTTTATTTAATATATTGTCTCCTTTTCCTCTTCACACTCAATTCACAACCAAATCCTATACTTCCGCCTGGATTTCACAAGAAATCACATTTACCAAAGAGTGAAAATGAAAAGACTGGATGAATAAGGCGAGATGAGAGCTCCAAAATGTAAAAGCCAACGCAGCAACCCAAAATTGGATGGATCGAAGCTAGTGATCACCTCTATCCAAGCTATTAGACCTTATTAGGTATAAAAACCAAATAAGGTCTTTTTTAATCTTATTCTTCTATTTTCCTTGACAAATACTGATAAGAGTGTAAAATACTTCCACTTTGGAAATATATTAATATAGAAATAAACCGAAACGGAAATATAAACAATGCCAACTACTCAAGATATCACTAATGAATTTTTCGACCTGCTGCAAGGTTTCATCCATTTACGGCCAAGAATGATCGTCCCTGAACATGTAGCTGACTTTAAAAAACAAATGGAAAGTTTAAAGAACAGCAACCTGGTTAACATCGAAGACCGCCCCTTATTGTTCAGGGTGCTAATCCTGCTGTCTCGCAATAAAACCAGTCCCACCATGGGAGAATTAAGCAGCGAACTTGGCATCCCGCTCAGCACCACAACCAGAATCGTAGACGGGTTGGTGCATGTAAACCTGCTCGAACGCACCAACGATCCGCTTGACCGGCGGGTTGTACGCATCCAGATGTCGGAATACGGCAAGCAATTCTCGGAAAAGATGACCGATCACATTAAAGGACGCATCCTGGGCCTGCTAGGCAATTTTTCCCCCAGCGAGCAGGAACAATTCTTACAACTGGTGAAGAAATTATATAAATGTATGGAAGCGGAGCGATGAAACGACGGTTTTTTTCCAGAATGAATCATCATAAATCATTTTTAAAATAACAAGTAAATGATAAAGAAGCCAACGACAAAATGTTTATAGAAACCAATATGAAAATGGAGCAACGAAATGAGACGTTTTAGAGCCTTGATCAAAAAAGAGCTGACGCACATGATCCGCGACCCGCGCACTTTGATATTTATTTTTATCATGCCGATCCTGCAACTGGTCCTGCTTGGTTATGCCAATAACACGGACATCAAAAATGTCCCAACCGTGGTATTCGACCAGGATAACAGCCAGGCAAGCCGGGCTCTGCTTGACTCATTCCATGCAACCGGCTACTTCTCCTTCGACTATTCCGTGTACAGCCAGGCAGAAGTCAATACAATGATCGCAGGCGGAAAAGCCAAGGTGGGGATCGTCATCCCGCCCGATTACAGTACGAATCTTTCTTCCGGACAAACGGCGAATGTCCTGGTACTGGTGGACGGTTCGGATCCGACGGTTGCAAGTTATGTGCTTTCGGCCGCCCAACTGGCGGGGCAGGCTCACGGGACAAATATCCGAGGCGAGCAATTATCGCTTAAGGGACCCGTTTCAAGCGGGAGCGACCCCATTAACGTCCATACCACCGTTTTGTACAACCCTGACTTGCAGTCAAGCTACAACATCGTGCCAGGCCTGGTAGCCATGATCTTATTCCAGACGGCGACCAGCCTGACAGCGCTTGCCATCGTCAAGGAACGGGAACGTGGCACTATCGAACAGCTGATCGTGACACCGATCCGTAGCTGGGAACTTATCCTTGCCAAAATCATCCCTTACATTATGGTTTCCTTTGCCGATACCATATTGATCCTGGTTGTCGGAACAATCCTATTTGGCGTACCCATACGGGGTAGTTTGCTGCTGCTCTTCGCCCTGACAGGCCTGTACCTGCTTCCCACGCTTGGGTATGGCCTTGTGATCTCAACCGTCGCCCAAACCCAACAGCAAGCCCAACTGATGGTGATGCCTGTCATGCTGCCGGCGATGATGCTTTCGGGCTATATTTTCCCCATCGCTTCCCTGCCCATTGTCCTTCAATATGTGGGATACCTTTTGCCCACGACCTATTTCATCTACATTATGCGAGCCGTAGTCATTAAAGGAGTCGGCTTGGATCTGATCATCCCTCAAACAATAGCTTTGGGTCTTTTTGGAATAGCCCTTCTGGGTCTCGCCATATGGCGATTCCGTAAGACATTAGATTAATAAATTTACTCAAGGAGAGTCGAACATGAAAAACAAACGAACAATTGTAATTGTAGTCATCGTGCTGGTGCTGATCATCGGCGGGTACTACGGGGTGCGAGCCCTGACGGGCG
>CAZPCR010000070.1:7523-10132 GCA_964585035.1 uncultured Anaerolineaceae bacterium | reverse complement strand
GTCGATGCGACGAGGTTTACCTTGTGAATATTCAACGGTAACCTGGCTTTTTCCATCCGGGCGCAGCCATGGCATGGTACCATTCTTCCGCATCTCCGAGAGCTGACGGGAAAGTTTGTGTGCCATATAAATCGGCATGGGCATGAGAGTGGGAGTTTCATTACAGGCAAAACCGAACATCATGCCTTGATCGCCTGCGCCAACGTGTTCGATATCAGAATCCTTCATCTCCCCGCTTTTATCTTCCATGGCATGGTCGACGCCCAGGGCAATATCTGCGCTCTGGCTGGCGATGGCCGAGAGGACACCGCATGTTTTGCCATCAAAACCCTTGTCGCTGCTGTCGTACCCGATCTCCAATACGACCTTGCGGACCAGGTCATCGAAATTGACAAAAGCATTTGTGGTGATCTCGCCAAGCAAGACAACAAAACCGGTCTTGGTGGCTGTTTCGCAGGCAACGCGGGACATGGGGTCCTGCTCAAGGCAAGCGTCAAGGACTGCGTCGGAGATCTGATCACAAATCTTATCGGGATGGCCCTCGGTCACAGATTCGGACGTAAACATGAGCTTGGGTGAAGTCATAAAAGTAGTGCTCATACTTGCTGCATCCTTTCTTAAAATAAAATTACCCTTCAGGACTTGAAAGGGCAATTTGCACAAAGGCACGGCTGCCCTCTCATCTTCCAGAACATCTTTCTGCCGGAATTGGCACCGTATTCGGCTTTCGCCGATCGGTTGTCGAGGCATCAAAGGGCCGGTCCCTCCGCCTCTCTGGATAAGAGTGCCGATCAGGGCTATTCAATTATTCGGGATAATACCACATGTTAATTTATGCGTCAATTAATAAATGCGAAATTCTCATCTTAAATATAAAACGAGGCAACCAACGTTGCCTCGTTTTTATATTTCCTTCGAGATCAGTTATTTGCTGCACACCGGAAACCAATGCGGGGAGAGAAATCCCCGAGGTAGGCTGCCGACCCAACATCCGCGTTAAGATCCGATCCGGTAACCTGGGAACGCTTGGACACTCTAATAAGGATTTTCGAATCACCAAAACTACCGCCACGCACTACTCGGTCAAAAAGGTTCGAGCGAGCGTTTGGGCCGGTCGGATTGGAATCGATATTTTGAGAATAGTAGGTCCCCGAATAATAATCGTTTACCCATTCAGCGACATTACCGGCCATATCCAAAGCCCCGAATGGACTTGCGCCTGCCGGATAAGAACCCACGCGATTTGTGTCTCCGAATTGATAATTGAAGTTTGCGAGTGTCGAATCGGGGTTATTACTACCCCATGGATAGATGCGGACATCATCTCCACGAGCAGCGCGTTCCCATTCCGCTTCAGTGGGAAGACGGCGGCCGGCCCACTTACAATAAGCTGCCGCTTCTCCCCAGGTTACGTAAACAACCGGATAATCGTTAAAGTCAGGGTTATCGAAATACGACGGGCGCGTTTCTGACTTAACTGCCTGTGGTGGTTGGCAACTGCCGCCAGTAATACACCCCAAATACATGGCGTTCGTGACTTCCAGTTTATCGATCCAGAACGCCTGGAGAGAGACTTTGTGAACCGGTTTCTCATCCCCTGACGCCGCAGAATCGATCCCGCCCATCTGCACACTGCCCTGTGGGACAAACACTTCGGTCATTCCATCGGCAGAGGTTCGTTCGGATCCCGCAGCCTGATTATTGTCTGCAGGTGCAGCTGTAGGAATCGATGCCACGGGTGTATTCGTGGGTATGGCAGTTGAGATAGTGATGGGAGTGGGTTGTTCTTGTCCGCCACCCAACTGGCAGGCGGCGGTAAGCATTATTAACGCTACCAGGATTGGGAAAAGTTTTTTCATCGAAAGCCTCCTTTGCTTCGAGTGCTGCACCGAGTATATAGGAATGGTACAAATTTCCTATCCCCCATTGGTCATAATACTATAATATTTTGTTACTTTTCGTTACCAACAATTCCAAATTATCGTATAATCATCAAACCGGAGATATCAAATGGAATTATCCAGGCAGCCTTTTAGCTCAGTTGTGCCAAATCGGGTTTTTGTGGTCTGTGACCAGGATGCGACTGCGCCGATCTGGGGATACATTATTCGCGAGAAAGGATTAGTAGCTATCCTTGAAACATCGGTCCAGCGGGCGATGGAGCGATCTATGGAAGAAATTCCAGACCTGATCGTGATCGATGTCAATACCCCACATGCTCAAAGGATAGAGCTGTGCCAGAAATTCCGGGCACTTACATCCAGCCCGATTTTGCTTTTCCTGCCCACGAACAATGAGTCTGAAATTTTGGAGGCCTATCAGATGGGTGTGGACGAATGTGTTGTCAAGCCTATCAGCCCCGCCATTTTTTTAGCAAAGATCATGGCGTGGGCTAAAAGGAGCTGGACCATACCCATGAGTCCCGTACGAGCAGGCAAATTAAAACTGGAACCAGCTCGCCGGTCCGCTGTGGAGCCAGGCGGAGACGAGATCAAATTGACAAACCTGGAATTCCGGCTGCTACATTTATTGATGAGCCGCCCAGGTTATGTATTTAAGAATGAAGAGATCATGCAAACCGTGTGGGGTGTGCAGGGCGACCCGGCCGT
>CAZPCR010000070.1:1743-7423 GCA_964585035.1 uncultured Anaerolineaceae bacterium | reverse complement strand
ACCTTTAGCGCTTTATTCCAATCTGCCATGGCGCCTGTATTATCCCCTTTGCGTAAAAGCCCGTATCCGTGCCAGAGCAGGGCTTCCTCTGAATAATTGCCAGGTATCGGCTTATAGGTGTTTTCGGTCAGTGTAAGTAAATAATCAATCCGGTCAGCATTGTAATAAGCGAAAAATGGAAAAAATTGATAGCGTGTCATGCGTTGAGGCAGGCCAATGGTGAATGCCTTGTCGAAAGCCCCCGCGGCTTCGCTATAACGCTCGAAATAGACAAGGCTGCTGCCGAGATTAAACCAGGCAAAAGAATCGTTCGGATTGGTCGCGATGTCTGCCTGGGCAATCGCTATGGCGTTTTGCCTATTTTGGTCGGGATCCCAATTTGCTCCCAGAATGGATTTAACCTCACCTTCATCCTGTGGCAGGTATATGACCATATATAAATAATTAAAAGGTTTCCAATCGGTCATCAACTTATCGTAAGGTATTTTTAGATTCGCGCCGTGATAGGAATCCTGAGCAGTGATTGTGCTGCTCTGGTCGTCATACCCTGTTATGAGCAAATAATGCGCGTCCCAAAGATCATCGGCGGGCCCATTTGCATCCTGGGGGTCAAGTTTTGATTGTTCTTCGATAATCACAGGATAATTGGCGGCTATAAGCCTTTTGATAATGTTTAAATCCCCAGCCACACGGTATTCTGCACGCAGCCAGCCGGCCTCATTTAAAACAAAATAACGCAGCTCATCCGGGTTTACATTGCGATCTTGGGGAACGGGCTTGATGATTTTAGCAATATCATATTGATCGCCCGACCAACCATATACACGCAGGGCCATGGTTAAAGTAGCTGGACCGCAATTATTTATCCCCTGCAATTCGTAATTAGGCGCTGGTAAAGCGGCCTGGGGAGGAGGAGGCAAAGGAGTGGGTGTAGAAGTAGACGGCTGGGTTGCCAAAGTGGTCGGTGTAGGAGACTCCGGTGTAAAAGTTGCAAAAGGAGTGGATGGTAAGGGCGTAGGCATCTTACCAACCGGGTCCACTGCATTTTGAAAATAAGTGCTCCACACTTCAAACCGCCAGGCAAGGCGCGATTGTACCGCTGGGATCTGATAGACCAACATACTTCCAAGTAGAAGTCCTGCAAGACCCAGAAGAATCGACCCGGCATATTTTTTTAGCATGGTGAAAAGTGTACCAGAATTGAATTAGGAGTTTCTTAAACACGGAACATGCTTACCGCGAATATTTATAAAATAAGGGAACTCAGCTGTTTCGAATTATTTCTCTTCTTTCCATTTGCGCACGCGATCCAATAATTCAGATAACGGTTTTAGATCTGAAATCGATACAGCCAGGTTTTTTACCCGGGTGCGGTCGTATTGGAACACGCGGCTTCCTTCCTGGACAAGGCTGGCTCGCTGGCGAAATTCTGCTCGTGACATCCAGCCTGTGAGATATATATCCAACCCATAAATCCAGATATTGCTCCATTGGCCAGACTCGATCAGATAGGTTTCTTTACGGGAGGGGGAAAAGACGCCGAGCCGTGCATCCGGTCTGGACGTGACGTGAACGAAGACCACCGAATAAAAATCTCCGTCCACTTCGCGGCGTGTGTGCGGGGGAAGGTCCAATGTGCGTGTTAAAAACTCACGGCCCGCGTCCTGGCCACCGATCACGAGGCTTAGAGTTTCATTCGAATCAGATTTCAGTACCAGGGGGCCGAGTGGAATCCATGTCTGTGGCCGAATCCACGTCTTTGGCATGGTGTGGATGAGGTAAACAGGTTGTGCCGCGCGTATGGCTTTCTTTACATCATCCGGTGAAGCGGCGATCAGCCCGGTGAGAATTGCGAAGAGGTAGATATCATTTTCGGACTGGCCATCCGCAGAATATTGATCGAGCGGGACGAGGGCGGGGGCTTTGAGCACCGGGTTGAGGTCTGCTCGCAGGGCGGAAATTTGTTTTCTGTGAGAGATCAGGAATGACTTTAGGTCGCAGCGATGCCCACCCAACAACACATCAAACCTATCGGGATTTGAAAACGGCTCCGCACCTTTGACATCGAAAGGGATATTTTGTTGTGTCAGGTAGCGGCGGAAGGCGAGTTCAACGGCTATGTTCGCGGCTGTTCGACGCAGACGGTCGAAAGAAGAGCCATCCATGTGATTATAGGTGTGAGGAAGTGAACGACAGGCATATGTGATGCCGCCATCCGTAAGGTCAGGCGTGTATGAAATACGCACCAGATCGTCAACCTTCATCGTTGTACTCGAGTAGCGAGAATGACTTATTCATTCCTGAACTGCAAACAATAATGGTGAAAGGTATTACTGACCCAGGCTGAGCCTAATCCAAAGGGAGCCAGAGGCTGGTTGTCCTGACACCAGATCTTTTCATCCTTCAATGTATAGAATTTACTCAGCCCGCGGGCCAGGTCCCACGCCAGCGGATAGATCCGTCCACCCTTCTTGACATTCTTGACGATGATGGTGAGATAAGCCTTTTCGGCGAGCAAGGGTTTTAGCCCTGCATAGATCAAAACCAACCGGTCAAGAAATTTTTCATAATCATTTATGTTGCCCACGTCGTTCGGATCATCTGAATAAAAAACATCCAAATCCGAAGCTGAGCGCCGTTTCTTTTGAGTCGCAGCGCCCTTGGCGTGCAACATATCCCAGTACGGTGGAGATGTTAAAACATAATGGATGGGCGGCAACTGATAGTTTACGACCTTGGATGCATCGCCATGGATGAAGACGGACACAAGGTTTTCAACCGGCTTGCCAAGTTCCATGCGTTCTTCGGCGATGATTTGCTGTGCGACCTCGGCGTACTTTGGATTTAATTCGATGCCATACGAATTGCGGCCGGAGCGTAAGGCCGCCACAATCGTAGAACCTGTTCCCGCCATAGGGTCAAGAACGTTCCCACCTTTTTTTGTAAAAAACTCGATGAATTCCTGCGCCATCGTTTCAGGGAATTTGGCCGGATGAACGAGCACGCCCTTTTTACGCGGAGGCGGGTTGTGTATAAACCAGGATTTCTGGAATTTTAGCCACGTCTTTGAGTCTAATTCGTTGAGCTTATTCTTAGGCATTTTGTGAGTGGATGGAATCGTTGGCTAGTTATGGGAGCGGGGTGGCTGATGGTAGAGCATAGGTAACGTTGTAAATTTCCAAATCGGAGAATGTAACTGTTATAGGTGTATCCCCGGTCGAACGGGCAAAAACACCGATCGCACCAGCGGAATAATTCCTATCGCTCATGCTGAATTGATAATGGTCGTTCAGGAAGAAATGAAATTCAGAACCAACAGCCCATACACCTAACTTGACTTCTCCAGGGGCACCCGTCGGCACATCGGCGCTTGGGACGGCAGGAAGAATCTGGTGCGGCGTCTTTACGCTCAAGCGATCCACCCCTGTAGTGCCGTTGCAGAAAATCACATAGCGATAAAAAGCGACGTTATTCGGTGCTCGGAAAAGCAACCCATATTCATCGACACCGCGACAGAGACTGGGGCGGGCAGTGATCTCCGCGTAGAAGTCATTAAGATTCAAATTTTGCCGCAGGCTGATGGCAGAAATCCCCGGCTGAACGGCAATGCTCAACAGGTTGTCGTTCACATCCACACTGGCTAGATCGGAGGCAGCGGTGTTCCAATCGGAGGCGGATGAAAAATTATCGGTCAGGATAACACCTCCTACGCCGGGTTTCTCATCGGGTGTAGGTTGTCTGGTGGGAAGGGGCTGGGGAGAGGGCGTAGCCGATAATGGAAACCAGATAATGGTCGGGGAGGGAAGTGGAGGCGTTAAAGTCGCAAGCACGATATTCTGAGTTGGTGATACTGCAAGCGGCGCACAGGCTGCAAGGACAATAATTTGTGTAATCGCACAAAGTAGACCGGGTAAGATAACCAACAAATGACGATTTTTATGGAAAATCATAAGGTGTTGTAAAATAGACAAGCTTTCCCATTCTAGCATATAAGGAGCTGACGATGGCGGATAAAACCGTGCTGGTGACCGGAGCTTGCGGGGAAATAGGTCAGGCTCTGGTGCAGGAGCTATCAAAGCGGCCAGGTTTACGGATCGTGACGGCCGATATCGTGCCTTTGCCAGCCGCGATCAAAAATTCAGTATCCGAGCATATACAGGGAGACCTGATTTATAAGATCAAAACTTTTTACGATTACGATTTCGATACCATCTTTCACCTGGCTGCCTCGCTTTCGTCGAAAGCCGAAGTGGCGGCTGAAGAGGCGCACCGCATCAATGTGGAAGGGACGATGCAACTACTTTTGCTTGCCGCCTATCGTTCGGAGAAGTATAAGAGGGCCATTAAGTTTTTATACCCAAGCTCGATTGCAGTATATGGAATGTCCGACCTCGGCGTCAAGAAATCGGCGGGTGTCATCCAAGAAGAAGAATACAATGCGCCGCATACGATGTACGGGTGCAATAAACTTTACTGTGAAAAACTAGGGATGTATTACAGCCACTATAATGGACAACGCCATCTGGATGCACAGCCCCAGGTGATGCCGGACTTCCGCGCCCTGCGCTTCCCCGGGCTGATCTCCGCTCACACCATTCCAAACGGCGGGACAAGCGATTACGGCCCGGAAATGCTGCATGCCGCAGCCCAGGGCAACCGGTATATTTGCTTTGTCCGTGCGGATACGAAAATATCGTTCATGGCGATGCCGGATGCGATCAAGTCATTGTTAATGTTGGCCGATGTACCGCGTGAAAAGCTTAGCCATGTTGTCTATAATGTTGCAGCTTTTGCACTGACAGCAGGTGACTTCCGTGACCGTGTTCTAAAAGCGTTTCCGGACGCACAGATCAGTTTTGAACCCGACCCGCGCCGCCAGGGTATCGTTGATTCATGGCCTGAAGATGTGGACGATTTCCTGGCCCGTACCGAATGGGGTTGGCAGCCCGATTATGATGTCGACTCATTCTTTGATCGATATTTTCTACCGGAGATTAGACAGAGATATAAGCGATAAACAGACCGGTCATCAGAGAAGAGGGCTGGTTTTGATTCCTGTTATAATTTTGAGAATGAAGATTCGTCCAGTTGTTTTTTTGAGTGTATTTCTTTCTTATTTAGTAATATTTGGTTTGTCGATACCTGTATGGGCAGCGCCATTATCTCAAGCAACCGAAACACCTGATTCCACCGGGAATATCTGGCATGTCATTCAAACTGGCGATACCTGTACAAGCATCTCAAATGAATACAAAATCCAGCCTTTTGTTTTAAGACAATTAAACCCAAACATCAACAGTGATTGTACAAATCTTCAAGTTGGACAGAGATTAATCGTCGGCTCCGGTGGTCCAGGGGTGGCGTCTGCTACACCCGGTCCCTCACCTACACTCGAGCCTCCCACAATCACACCTACGCCACAACCAGGGACGACCGAAATCTGCGTCCTACTCTTTAATGATATTAACGGCGATGCTCTTCACCAGACTGAAGAGCCGATTATCGAAGGTGGGGCGATCAGTGTAACCGAGACAAACGGAAAATATTCCAAGACTTTAGATACCGCGGTCAACCCGGACCCGACGGCGTATCAAGGTACCTGTTTTGTAGATGTGCCTGAAGGCACTTACAATATCGGCGCGGCAATCCCCGATAATTACAACCCAACGATGAGCCTGAC
>CAZPCR010000070.1:0-1643 GCA_964585035.1 uncultured Anaerolineaceae bacterium | reverse complement strand
CTTACAATATCGGCGCGGCAATCCCCGATAATTACAACCCAACGATGAGCCTGACCACTACTATCAATATCAAAGCCGGGGATACGGCTATGGTTGATTTTGGGGCACAAGCACGCGATTCTACGGCCTCCCAGACTGGAAACAACGGCGGCGGAGGCGGACCATCTCCGATCCTGGGATTCCTGGGGGGGCTTTTATTGTTAGGCGGTCTCGGCCTGGGGTGGTACGCGCTGCGAATGCGGGAGCCGCAAAGCAAACTTAAAAGAAGTGGTTTATTGAAAAGGTAACGCGGTTTCTGCCTGATCCTATTTGGGGCTTATTAAAATAAATCCAATTATTCAGCTTTGCCAACTTGGCTTCCAGTCCAGGGCGAAGAATTCTGAGCATGAAAAGGACCTGTACTTTCAGAAAAATGATGAGCGCAAGGTATTCGCCTTGCGCTCATCATTTTTCTGACTGCCAGTAGATATTAATTATCTACCCTAAAGGGTGCCTCATGCGCTGCCCTCCAATTAAGTGCAAGTGGAGATGGAATACCGTCTGACCTCCGTCAGGGCCGGTATTCACTATAATGCGATAACCACCTTTATGGATACCTTCCTGGGCCGCAACCTGACGGGCAATTACGAACATATGGCCGATCAAGGTTTTATCATCATCCACTAATTCATTTATAGATTCAATGTGTTTGTTCGGAATGATCAAGATATGTGTAGGCGCGACAGGCCGTGTATCGCGGAAAGCTGTCACCTGATCATCCTGATAGAGAACCGTTGACTTAACTTCCTTGTTTACGATTTTACAGAAGATACAAGAGTCAACCATATTGGATTTAATTCTTGAATAATTTGAATAAAGGTATCCTGGCAGAGATGTGTTCATCAGATTGAAGGATGGATTTTATGGAATAGGTCCATCCGTGGGTGCACAAACGATGTCATAGTAATCCATTTCGGAAGCCTTGTTTTGGTCGGCATAAGCAGCGGCATCCTTCCCAACCATGCGGACCGTATCCAATGCATCATGCACTTGAAAAGGGGTATAGCGCGGCAATGTCATTAGCGGATCATCAACCGATCCTTCCGGGGAATAGGATGGCCGCATATTATCCACACCTTCCCCTAACGGTACCCAGTTGAACATTATTGGACCGCGCGCATTCTCAGTGAAACCCAGATGATAACCCAACTGCCTCGCGATCTGTACTGGACGAAGGGCAAATCCACTCGGCCAGACTATGGCAATAGGAGCCTTGTTGAAGTGAGTTTGAAAGGTCGAGATCTGCTTTTGCAACTCAACCGAAAAATAATTGTCGGAGAAATTAGCTGCAGTGTTTGGATCGATCGGCGGGCCATCGACCTGGTGGTCCACCCAGCCTTCCTGCTCCAGTGCAATATTTTCATTCCAAAGGGCATCTGTCGAAGCAGCTTCATTATCCCAAGCATTAACAACCGGCCAGCCCCATGTTTCCCAGTACGGACGAAAATGCTTATTAAAGTTATCCGCATAACGCCGGTTATCTTGAAGGAGAACAACTGAACGCGCCGGAATTTTTGTATTCTTCTCGAGGAAATCCGCAAGTTGTGAGGTATTGATCGCCTGGAACTGCTGGCCGTGAATTTCTTCCATCATTTTTGTAAAAG
>CAZPCR010000069.1:6862-10242 GCA_964585035.1 uncultured Anaerolineaceae bacterium | reverse complement strand
CGTGATGGCTGTCATTCGGTCCCCACAGCCTCTGACGTCATTCGTTGGCCTGGGGATAACCCTTGAGCCGTCGGGCGGCAGCCCCAAACCCACCGGCCCGAAGATCCTGCGCGTGGACTTCTGATAAAAAAAAGAGCCTCTCGCTTGAATTGCGAAAGGCTCTTTTCAAATTACCCCATAGCTGCAAACTAAACCCGCGACAAAAGTTTTTCCAAATCTCTTTCCACATCTTTACGCGCACGGATGGCGATGGGGGCTCTGAGAAAACGCCGGAGCGTTTCTTCATCCTTATCGGTCCGGTAGTAATCGCGGAACAACTCGATTGCCATAACGGTTTCGCCTGCAAACGGATCGAGGCTCACAGCCTCGCTGGTTCGAACAACTCCTTCACGGATCACCCGGCAGTACAACCCAGGGCGCTCGGCCCGCCTGTACTTTTTCACAAACTGTGGGTCGCCCATACGCGCTGCCAGCGTACTGCATGGGATGCGCGGCGCGGTGACTTCGAGGATCGCCGTGCCTATGTTCAACCGGTCGCCTATTTTATATTGGGAACTTTCCAAATCGGTGATGGTCAGGTTGTCGCCAAACGTTCCGGGGCCAGGTTCCTTCCCCAATTCCTTTGACCACCATGCATAATCCGGCGCGCCATAGATGTAAATAGCCTGGTCTGGGCCGCCATGATGTTTCTCGCTGGCAATGAAATCGTCCTTGATTCCAAGTGTGCCTATTTGGACGGGTTCCCGGGTTGGAAGTTTATAGATCCCCGTCGTTTCCAACTCGTTCCCTTTTTGCTGGGTTCGCTTCTGCCCGATATTTACACTGAGTAATTGCATACCGTTATCTACCCGTATTCAAGCTGACTTATTTACCTGTAATATACCTGTGATATATATGAAGGACGAAAAACATTATAGCACTTGCCCCGTTATATTTTCATTAACCTACCCCTTTGTCCGGTTGTCAGGCCGTTCAAACAGGGGCAGAATCATCAAACCCAGGGTAGAACGCAAGCCTTAGACACCGCTTCTCTACACCTAGGTTCTCTACTCTCGTTCTTTCTATTCCCTAATTCTCAGGAGATTTATTTATGTTTCACGGTGGCGGTTTTTGGAGTTATTTGCGGTCCGGCGACCAGAAGCCCAAAGTGACGCGCGATCTGCTGTTGCGCGTCCTGGCTTATGCACGGCCTTACTGGAATCAGATCGGCGGGATGCTGGTCATGATCCTGCTCAGTGCGGGCGTCAGCCTGGTCTCACCGCTCATCTTCCGCAACCTGATCGACCAGGTACTACCGCAGAAGGACATGGGGCGGCTGGTCATCCTGGCCATTGCCCTGATGGTCCTGCCCATCTTCAGCGGTCTGCTCGGGGTTATCCAACGGCGGTTGAACGCGGCCGTCGGTGAAGGCGTGATCTTCGACTTGCGTGTGGCGCTGTTCGGCCGCCTGCAGCGCATGAGCCTGCGTTTCTTTACGAACACCAAATCCGGCGAATTGATGAGCCGCCTTAACAATGACGTGGTCGACGCGCAGAACGCCATCAGCAACACCATCGTCAATATCATTACCAACATCGTCGAGGCGGTTGCCATCCTGGCCGTGATGCTGACCCTCGAATGGCGGCTGACCATCGTAAGCGTGCTGATCCTGCCGCTGTTCATCCTTGCCGCCCAGAAATTGGGAACCACTCTGCGCGATACCGCCCGCCAGGCGATGGATTTGAACGCCAAAATGAACGCCCACATGAACGAGACTCTTAACATCGGCGGCGCGCTGCTGGTCAAGTTGTTTGGCCGCATGGATGAAGAAACCGACCGCTTCCGAAGGCGCTCGGCGGACGTGCGCGATATCGGCATACGCCGTGCCGTGCTCGGCTCGACCTTTTTTATGATCCTCGGCCTGGTCAGTGCAGTGGGCACCGCACTGGTCTATGGGCTGGGCGGGTACTTCGTCATTACCGGGTCGTTCACCATCGGCACCATCGTGGCGTTCGGCTCCTACCTCGGCCAACTATACGGCGCGCTGCAGGGGCTGGCCGGTGCACCGGTGGATTTCTCCACCTCGATGGTCAGCTTCGAACGGGTCTTCGAAGTGTTGGACCTGCCGCATGACATCGTCGAAAAGAAAGACGCGCTGCCCCTGCCGGCAGTGAACGGTGAATTGGTTTTTGATAACGTTAAATTCACCTACAAGGTGGAGGGGGATAAACTATTAAAGGACGTCAGACGTTACGGACGCATGGTGGACGTCGATGCAGTTTTCTCTTCGGGTGAAAAGGAAAAAGAGGAAAAGGGAAATGGAAGCGGGCTGGAGGCAGATAATGAGAAGCATGTCTCACAGGCCCGTGAGGTGGCGTTGGAATCCATCTCGTTCCGCGCCGCGCCCGGCCAGCTGGTTGCCCTGGTTGGGCCTTCCGGCGCGGGCAAGACCACCCTGACCTATCTCATCCCGCGGCTGTACGACCCGACCGGCGGGCGCATCACGATCGATGGGCATGACCTGCGCGATGTGACGCTCGAATCACTCGCCGCCGCGATCGGCATGGTGACACAGGAGACCTACCTGTTCCACGACACGATCCGCACCAACCTGGTCTATGCCCGGCCCGATGCCCGGGAGGATGAAGTGGAGGCTGCCGCGCGTGCTGCGAACATTCAACAGTTCATCATGGATTTGCCGCAGCGCTACGACACGATCGTGGGCGAACGCGGTTATCGTCTGAGCGGCGGAGAGAAACAGCGCATCGCACTGGCGCGCGTTATATTAAAAGATCCGCGCATCCTGGTGCTCGACGAGGCCACCAGCTCGCTCGACAGTGAATCCGAATCGCTGATCCAGGATGCGTTGAAGCGCGTCATGGCAGGACGCACAAGCATCGTGATCGCGCATCGCCTGAGCACCATCCTGGCGGCGGACTTGATCCTGGTAATGGACCGGGGACAGATCGTCGAACGCGGCACACACGCCGAACTGCTCGAACATGGCGGGTTATACAGCCAATTGTATGAAACACAGTTCAACCGGGACAGAGTTCCAAATCCTTGACCCTTTCGCGGCTTGTGGTGGGGTTCTGCTCTTTATGACATTTATTTATTTCTTATGTCATCACAGCTAATTTTAATATTTCAAGAGTAGGATTGCCGCCGTTGCATGGAGGCAATATGAAACGTCTGACATTTATATCTTTTCTCGTTATATCCGCACTAATGCTTTCGGCTTGTGGGCTGCATACAGGGTTGGGCAGCATTCTAAACCCCAGCAAATCCACTCCGAATGCCAATGGCACACCCTCGAAACACGTCAAAGCGACTCACACACCGCCCGCCCCGGATAGCATAAGCATCACCGCAAAAGGGTTCAATCCAGAATCCCTGACGGT
>CAZPCR010000069.1:0-6762 GCA_964585035.1 uncultured Anaerolineaceae bacterium | reverse complement strand
CCCCGGATAGCATAAGCATCACCGCAAAAGGGTTCAATCCAGAATCCCTGACGGTCAAGGTCGGATCCGCAGTGACCTGGTCGAATGCCAGCAAGAATCCGGAAAGTGTCACTTCCGATACGGCTGGCCAATTCGACAGCGGTCTAATAAAAAACGGGGCGGTCTTCACCTACACCTTTTCTACAGCGGGCACATTCACGTATCACTCCAACGCTACCACCACATTAAAAGGCACGGTCGTTGTAACACCCTGATATTTTTTTTGGAAAACTCAGGCCCTCCCAATCCTAGGAGGGCCTTTGCATTTAATAACACAATCACCCCACATTTCAACATATTTCTCTAACCGTTGGTTAATCTTCCGGCAATCCAAGCGTTGTCAGAGGCACGTACTCCTCCTTGAAAGGTCAACCAACAACCAAACCAAAGGAGAGAGAAATATGAAATCAAAATATCTGATCTTCACTTTACTGGTCGCAGTGGCTATCCTGGTGAGTGCCTGTGGCACACAAGCCACTCCTACACAAGCTCCGGCTCCAACAGCCGCGCCGGTTACTCAAGCAGCCGCCGCTACTCAAGCAACGGCTGCAGCCACACCTTCCGGCCCGGCGATGGTGAACATGGTCGCGAATGACAAGTTCGGCTCGATATTAGTCGACGATAAAGGCATGACGTTATACCTGTTCACAAACGATACGCCCAACACATCCACATGCTATGGCAAGTGCGCCACCTACTGGCCTCCTTTGCTCACAAATGGCAGCGCAGTCGGCGGTAGCGGCGTGGATGCCAGCAAGTTTGGCACCACCACACGCACCGACGGTACAACTCAGGTGACCTATAACAACTGGCCGCTTTACTATTTCGCCAAGGACAAACAACCCGGCGACGTAACGGGTCAAGGCGTCACGAACAACTGGTATGTGGTTTCGACCGCTGGTGATGCAATAAAACAATAGAGGTGTCGTCCCCTGTTCATTCCGGCTCCTCCTCGCGGAGGAGCCTTTAATTTAATAACCCACCTTATGCAAAACGTCGGGTTGGGCTTTGCTGATAGCTTGGAAGTTAGAAATCTGCGGGACGGTAATAACCTTAGTTGGCAATGAATTACGAGGGAATTTATGGCAATTGTCGTCTTCAAAAATTCTTGCCCCCTAAACCTGATTTAGTTATACTTGGCAAATGGCTCCGACTAAAATTGGACGTTACGAAATCAAGTCAGAATTGGGTCGCGGCGGTATGGCGACGGTTTACCGCGCCTACGATCCAAGTTTCGAGCGCGAAGTTGCCATCAAGGTTCTCCCGCGCGAATTGCTGCATGATCCTCAATTCAAAGAGCGCTTCAAGCGCGAGATCAAGACCATTGCGGCGCTGGAACATCCTGCCATTGTGCCCGTCTACGACGTAGGCGAAGAAGACGGCCTGCCTTATTTCGTCATGCGTTATATGCCGGGTGGGTCGCTAACGAACTGGATAGAAAAGGGTAAATTCTCGTTACAGGATGCCGCCCGCATCATTGAAAGACTGGCCTCCGCTCTGGCCTACGCGCACAAAAACGGCATCGTCCACCGCGACCTCAAGCCCGATAATATTCTCTTTGACAACAGCGGCGATCCTTTCATCTCCGACTTCGGTGTGGCCAAACTCACCGATTCCTCGACGAACATGACCGGCAGCGGTATTATCGGCACTCCGGCCTATATGAGTCCGGAACAAGCCCAGGGCGAACCCGTTGACAACCGCAGCGATATATACGGCCTTGGCGTGATTATTTTCCAGATGTTGAGCGGTAAACAACCATACAACGCCGCGACGCCAATGGGCATTGCCGTCAAACACATCACGGAACCCGTCCCGGAGATTTTGAAGGTTAACCCCACTCTTCCCCCGGCAGCCGATACGATTATTAAAACGGCGATGGCGAAGAACCGGGATAATCGGTACCCCACCGCAACCGCTCTGTCTCAAGCCATGAACAAGGCCGCCTTCGACGATGAAGGAAAATCCTACTCCCGGCATGGGGCAGACACATCGACCTCGCGCGGCGGCAAACTTGGTTTTATTATAGGAGGTGTTGTTCTCCTTCTGGTTGTCCTTGCAGCAGGTTTTCTATTTAGAAATAAATTATTCAGTCCACGGGCTGCCCCTATCGTCATCCAGGCATCAACGACTTCAACACTGACCCAGGTTTCCCAGGCCTCTTCCACTTCCACATTGATCCCCGTGACTTCAACAGCTGCTTCTACAATAGCGCCTGCTTCCACAATACCGGTGGTGCTTGCACCTGTATGTAAGCCGGCCGTCCTGGCTC
This sequence comes from uncultured Anaerolineaceae bacterium, assembly GCA_964585035.1. Taxonomy (GTDB): domain Bacteria; phylum Chloroflexota; class Anaerolineae; order Anaerolineales; family Villigracilaceae; genus Fen-1038. The sequence continues at coordinate 4,451 of CAZPCR010000069.1, read as the reverse complement.
AATTTCCAACCCCTGTGATCGCTATATTTAATACAGGTTGCACTAAAAAATTACCTTACACGGTCCTCACGATCCCGCAAGGCTCTACTTTTGAATCGCTATCTCCCGACCTGACTTGCACCAGTTTGGGTTCCCAAGGCAACTCCTTGAAGATTTCCTGTGCTGGAACACTGCCTTATTCGTATAATGTCAAAGTGTGCAGCCCGGCTCCTACGCCTCTGGCAAGCATTTCCGGCGGAAAGTGTCTGCCGGGTACGAACTACGATTCTGCGAACCAGTGCTGCGCTGCACCGGACAAGGAATCCGGCTGTACAACCTTTAGAGTTGATTTACGGACCTGCACATCATAACCTGATGAAGTTCAAAGATAAACCAGGCATCTGAAGATGCCTGGTTTATCTTTATCCCAATCCATAAGTCGATCCAAAGCGGGATGATACAATAATCTTATGGGTACTCTCTATCTCGTCGCAACCCCGATCGGGAACCTGGAAGATATGAGTCCGCGCGCCGTACGGATTCTGCGGGAAGCGCAATTGATCGCCGCGGAGGATACCCGTCAGACCCAAAAACTACTCACCCACTTTGAGATTCGCACTCCCATCACCAGTTATTTCGAGCACAACAAACTGAGCAAACTCGAGGCAGTCCTGGGTAAATTACAGGAGGGCGATGTGGCTCTCGTTTCCGATGCAGGCACACCTGCCCTTAACGATCCCGGTTATGAGCTCGTCCGTTCTGCGGTTATGGCAGGACACCGTGTCAGCCCCGTGCCCGGGCCTGCGTCTCCGGTTGCAGCGCTCATTGTCTCCGGGCTTCCCACCGACGCCTTCCTTTACCTTGGGTATCTGCCGAGGAAATCAACAGAAAGAAAAAATGTTATTAAGCAGGTGGCCAATCTGCCCTATACATTGGTCTTCCTCGAAACACCTCACCGTCTGCTCGATTCATTGGAAGACTTGGATGCAATCCTTGGTGATCGTCAAATCGCCCTCGCCCGCGAACTGACCAAGCTTCATGAGGAGATCTGGCGCGGAAAACCGGGGGATGCGCGTCGGTATTTCAAATCACCGCGCGGTGAATTTGTGCTGGTGGTGGCAGGGAAGACGAAAGAGGCGGAAGTAAAGTGGACAGAAAAAAAATTGTTGACCGCCATTCATAGGGAGATAAAAGCCGGCGGATCGCCTTCAGCCGTAGCCGCAAACCTTGCCATAGAATCAGGCTGGGCGCGGCGGGACATTTATAGATTGACGGTGCAGCGCGACTGATTTGAAGCCGCCTGCGAGCCGCAACGCTAAAAATAATAGTCAGCTAGGCTGGCGATAGCAAGTGGGCCAAAACGGACAATTGCCGGTATTACCCGATAACTTTTTAAGGAAGGCGTATATTGACACATGATTTTGTTTGTGAAATAATGTAACTGGTTACTGTAACCGGTTACACAAAAATTACATAAAAACATCATTTATGACCCGTCGATCATCCTCCATCACTATTCGTGAGGTTGCCAAGCAAGCAGGTGTTTCCGTGGCAACGGTCAGCCGCTATATTAATCGAAACACTCCGGTCTCCGAGGAAGTTTCCGGGCGGCTTGAGCAGGTGATGACCGACTTGAAATATGCCCCGCACGCCGCGGCCCGGCATTTAGCCTCCCGCAAAACACATGTTATTGGTCTTATGTTGACCAATATCCATAACGACTTCTATGTTCCGCTTTTAAATGGCGTTGAGTCTGTCATCCGTGAAAAGGATTACAACCTGCTGGTGGCAACGTATCAATCCGATGGCCATGATAATAAACTTCCCCCTATTGGTCCCCACAACACAGACGGCTTGATCATTTATGCAGATAGTTTGGGCGATGACGAGATGGCCTCCTTATATTCGAGCGGCTTTCCCATGGTATTAATTCATCGTACCCCGCCTGCCTCCCTGCCCATCCCCAGTGTCACGATTGAAAACAAGGCTGCCACCTACAAATTGGTCGAGCACCTGATTGTCCATCACCAAAAACGGCGCATATTATTGATGCGCGGCCGAGCACATCAGGAAGATTCTTATTGGCGCGAAACCGGTTATAAGTCCGCGCTCGAAGCGAATGGGATTCCATTCGACCCCAAACTGGTGCTGGCCGGGGAATTCGAACGCGAAGTTGCCTACCAATCTTTGTCCCAGTTTTTAGGGAATGAAAAGCATGTCGCTTTCGATGCAGTATTTGCCGGTAACGATGATGCTGCCATCGGAGTTATTAAAGCTCTCCAGGATAGCGGGTACCGTATCCCCGAAGATATTTCTGTTGTGGGGTTTGATGATTTGCGTCTTTCAGGCTTTCTCACCCCTCCTCTGACCACCGTCCGCGCCCCCACGGAAGAAGTTGGCCGTATTGCGGCAGAGCGATTGTTTGGCCTGATCGATGAACAGCATTTATCCGGCATGACGGTTCTTCCCACCGAATTGATTATCCGTAGGTCATGTGGCTGTCATGAATAATGTGACCTTTAATTATTAAAGGAGGTGAAGTCCCCCCACAAAAACCCCTGTACCATCGTTCGTGTCGTATAAAAAATCCGAATTCTAGCACGAGGAGAAAATTCACCATGAATAAGAAACTATTTATCTTGACCGCTTTGATCATTGCTGCTTCGATGATCCTCGCGTCCTGCGGATCGCCTGCCACTGCTACCCAGGCTCCCGCAGCCCCTGCTGCCACTTCAGCGCCAGCTGCCACTTCAGCGCCAGCTGCGACCGCAGCTCCTGCTGCCGATACAGCCACTCCGGCTCCGACCGCTAATCCAACAGCGACAGCCTTCCCCGTCGCTGCATGCGCAAGCGGCAAGACTTGTGTGCGCTGGTACATTGGCCTCGGCACCGGAACCGCTGCAATTCAGATCCCGGTAGAGCAACAAGTAGTGGACGATTACAATGCCTCACAGAGCAAGATCCAGCTGATCCTTGAAATCGTCCCCAATGCTTCAGCAGTCGATGTGCTCAATACTGAGATCGCCTCCGGCAACGGCCCCGATATCATTGGCCCCGTGGGCTTCACCGGTTCGAACTCCTTCCATGGCCAGTGGCTTGACCTTAAGAGCTACATTGCCAAGGTTGACACCACCATGTTCGATCCAACCCTATTGAAATTGTTCGAGACCTCCGAAGGCCAGGTTGGCCTGCCCTTCGCTGTCTATCCTTCGGCCATTTTCTTTAACAAAGCCATCTTCGACAGCGCTGGTTATAACTATCCGCCTGCCAAATACGGTGACAAGTACAAAATGCCCGATGGCACCATGGTTGACTGGAGCTGGGACACTGTCGCTAAAGTCGCCCAGGCGCTTACCACTGATAAGTCTGGTAACAACTCCACCGAAGCCAGCTTCGACAAGACCAACATCGTGAATTATGGTTACACCTGGGGCTTCGAGAACCACGTGAACTATGTTGGGTCATTCTTCGGAGGCGGCTCTCTGGTGGCTGCTGACGGCAAGACTGCCCAGTTACCGGATGCATGGAAAGCTGCCTGGCAGTGGACCTGGAACGGTCTCTGGGGTCCCAATCCCTACATCCCCAACAACAACTACGAGCAGAGCCTCAACAACGGCGCCAATCCCTTCGATGGCAACCATGTGGCCATGATCGATAGCCCGATGTGGTATACCTGCTGCATGTCCCATGTTTCAACGGATGGCTCCGATAAATCTCCGGCCGACTGGGAAATTGGCGCCATGCCGACCTATAACGGCAAGGTCGGTGGCCGTATCGATGCTGATACTTTCCGCATTTGGAAAGGCTCCAAGAATCCGCAGGCAGCATTCGATACCATGTATTATCTCGAGACCACCGGCGTCGATAAGCTGATCATCGGCTCTGCAGCCGCACCGGCTCCTTACGGCGCGATCCCTGCCGCGAAAGACAAATTCGCAGCCTGGCTGGCCGCCAAGAAAGTTACATTCCCTGCTGTTCAGAACTGGCAGCTGCTATCCGACGGCCTGAGCTATCCTGATATCCCCAGCGCTGAGACTTATACCCCCAGTTACACCGAGGGTTGGGCTCGCGGCAAGACTTTCTACAGTCTGTTGCTCTCTCAGAATATTGACCTCACAAAAGAGGAAGCGACTTTCCTGACTGACATGCAAGCCATTTTTGCTAAACAACAGTAGAGTATTTCCATCGTAATAAGGCGGGCCAGTAGTCATACTGGCCCGCCTATTATGTTTGCGCCATAGGTTTTGTCATCCTGAGTAGAGCGAAGGGTATAATTTTATATGGACGCACAGACGCTTCGCTTCATTCAACATGGCACAACCATTTTATAAATACCCCCAAGGAGTATACGGTTATGGAGACTCTGACCAAACTTCCAAAATTAGGCTCTACCGAATCAATCCGCGACATGGGTCCACTCGCCAGGCGCGAGTTTCGCAACGGCTTGCTGTTCCTGTCGCCGTGGATCATCG
>CAZPCR010000068.1:0-10321 GCA_964585035.1 uncultured Anaerolineaceae bacterium | reverse complement strand
GGAGGATTCAAAACCGAGACCGTAAACACTGGTGAATTACCTTGCCCGGCATCGCGCCCCAAGCTAAGCGTAGCACCGTAATAATTACCTCCTGCATCTCTGTAAGGTCTGTTAAGCGAACTTACCGCATTTGAAAGCCGGTTAGTAAGAGGTCTGGTGACTCTACCCCACGAGTCAGCTGCCGATTGTAAGCTTGAAAGCGAAGTTGGCATTAGCCATGCAATAACTACGGCTGCGGTGACGATGATAAATAGGCCGCTGAAGATATTAGACCAGGATTCTTCGTTAATAAATACTCGGCGCTTCGTCCAGATTCTCCGGTTTTGCAGATAATATTCACGGCCAAGCAGAAGAAGAGCGAGCAACATAAATACTGCCAGCCACCGTGCCGTACTCGCCCGGTCATTATCATAGATCTGGACGAGCATTATGACCATAAATGAAGGTAGGACGGCTACTAAAATATTGTTATGACGTACCAGCCAATATCCGGCTACCAGGGAAATAAACCAAAATACAATGCAAGTAAAAGCGACGAAGAATAACGAATCATGGACGGGCTCTTTCTGCATGAAAAGGTCGAAGGATGCGTCAAGCATCCCGCTGATATGAGTGAGACGACCAAAGAAAAGATTATCTGTTACCGCTCCCGTCATCTGCCACGGAACAAAGATTACCGTATAGGCAAGGGCAAGCCCCATGACCGTTCGACGTCCAAAAGTGCTTGCACCTAGTGCAAGACCAAGGATCGTACCCAGGGCAGCGAGAGTTTCTGAAAAGTAAAGAAAAGTCGTCCAGTTCGTGGTCACCAGGCGGGCACTTGCCACCTGGATAAGCAGGAAGAGCAGGGAGGCCGATAGCCAATCCCAATTGCGAGCAGGCGACTTTTCCATCTTTCCAGTTTACATTAGTTAGGTTCGGGCCGTCAAACCCACAGAGTTGTTGTTTTTTCATGCCAAATTGGTAGGTTAATTTATAAGAGGGGTCTATCTGATATAATCATAAGGTTTACGATAAAAACTTAAATATGGGATTTGTATGACGCTCGAAAGAGGAACACTTCTTCATAAACGTTATCGCATTGTGGAAATACTCGGCCAGGGTGGGATGGGTTCTGTATATCGAGCTGTAGATGAAAACCTCGGTACAGACGTAGCTGTCAAGGAAAATCTCTTTACTACAGATGAATATGCCCGCCAATTCCGTTTGGAAGCCGTAATCCTTGCAAACCTGCGGCATCCCAACCTCCCGCGCGTCTCCGATCACTTTGCGGTGGGAGACCAGGGCCAATATCTCGTCATGGACTTTATCGAAGGTGAGGATTTGCGCCAGCGCATGGAACGCATGGGCACAATTACAGAAGATGACGCAGTGATGGTCGGCGCGGCCATGTGCGATGCGCTCTTGTATTTGCACACACGCAAACCTTCCATTCTGCATCGTGATATAAAGCCGGGAAACGTCAAAATCACACCTGATGGGCATATCTATCTGGTGGACTTTGGCCTTGCTAAACTAATGCAGGGAACACAGGCTACGACCACTGGCGCACGGGCGATGACGCCAGGTTATTCTCCTCCCGAACAATATGGCACGGCGCGCACCGATCTGCGCACGGACATCTATTCCCTGGGCGCAACCCTGTACGCCGCTTTATGCGGCATAATCCCCGAAGACGGGTTGGCGCGGGCTATGGATAATGCCCAATTGACACCATTGCGCAAGCGTAACCCAAAGATCTCCCGCCGACTTGCGGCGGCTATCGAAAAAGCGATGGCGGTTGATCCTGCGGATCGGTATCAGGACGCCGAGGAATTCAAGAAGGCCCTGCTTAGCTCGAAATCCAGAACGGAGCGTCCAACAGGCGAATTTACCGTTGTCCCTCCGCCAGGTATCCCGAATCTCTCCGCAGTTGATACTAGAAACCGGATGGACATAAAGTCTAATGGACTAAGTGGCACTCTGATGCCGTCCATGGCCGAAGAAGATAAACCTTTTGTCCCGCGGAATAAACATCGTCGCAGTTCAGGTCTTGCGTGGTTCTTATTCTTTTTGATATTGATTGCGGCAGGCGGTGTGATAGGGTTATACCGACTCTATCCCGAATCTGTCACGGACAAATTACGCGGGGCATACCCATTCTTAAACCTTCTCTCGACCTCAACTCCGACGTCGACCTCGACTGCGACCGTCCTCCCATCTCCAGCTGGAAGTACGCAAACTGCGACGGTTCAACCACCTGTTACTTTTACCCTAACACCTACGAGTATTGTCGTTGGCACAGCAACAAAGATTGCTGCTGAAACACTTATTGCCTTACCCACCCTGGTAGGTGGAGGGAGTGGGCAGATCGCATTTGCTTCTGACCGCTCGGGGGTTCCACAAATCTATTTAAGCGACTTGGCCGGGGAGCAGGTTATCCCGATCACGAACATGCCAAATGGGGCGTGCCAACCTTCCTGGTCGCCTGACGGGTCACAGTTTGTCTTTGTTTCACCCTGTCAGAAACGGTTGGATTTATCTGAGGTTCCACCGAGTGATACCGCACTATACATTATCAATGCCGACGGTACAAATTTAACTCCTTTGCCGACTGCTCCTGGTGGTGACCTGGAACCAGCCTGGTCACCCGATGGAAAACGAATTGCCTTTACGTCCATGCGGGACGGTCACATGGAGATTTATTTAATGAATTTGGGTGATCGATCGGTAATCCGATTGACCACGACTGGTGCGGATGAATTGGCCCGTCAGCCATCTTGGTCCCCTTTCAATAACCAGATCGTTTACGCGTACAAACGTTTTGGGGCATATCAAATATGGGCAATGACTGATGCCGGACAAGGTTCACAGCGTATCGTAAAGAGCGGCCCGCAATATTGGGATTATTCACCGGTCTGGTCGGCTGACGGCAAGATGGTATTGTTCACCGAACGCAATTCTGAAGGACCAGTTCTGCCGTGGGAAATGGGCATCAATTATGAGGATCGTAATAAAACGTCGGCCAACCTGGTGAAACTCAACCCGCGACCGGTCGAAAACGTCCATTACTCGCCTGACTCGCAATGGCTGGTCTTTGAAAACATAAATACGGATAATAATCGCGATATTTTTTATTCTTTGGTCAACGGAGACCAGCGCACCCAGTTGACCAAAGACCCGGGTGTGGATTTTGATCCCGCCTGGCGTCCTGTCCAGCCGATTCTCCAACCTTAATTCACGTGTTAATCATATTAGTTTAGGATCCCTGAGGTTAATTTCCAGTATTTTCCCGGAATGCTCATTCAAGATCAGGGATTTATATTGGAAAGGAATCCCCTTTAGGAAGGCGGTCGGTAACACCGCCTTTTTAATTTCTTACACTCCTCTTATTGACGCTCCTCTTGCCCGCATGATATGATTCAATCAGTATCCATGGCACTCTCGATGAGGGAGTGCCTACTTATGAAAAGTCATGGTTGAACTTTCCGAACGCCAGAAAAACCTGCTCCTTATTATCATACGCGCTTACATTGACGCGGCCCAACCGGTCGGATCAAAGCGGCTTGTGGAACATTATCATCTTGATCTCTCCTCCGCCACCATCCGAAACGAGATGAGCGCGCTTACCGACATGGGTTATCTAAGGCAGCCGCATACTTCGGCTGGGCGTGTACCTACCGAGGAAGGGTATCGGTATTTTGTAAGCCAGATGATCAACCAGGCGGAATTGCCGGTGGCGGTCCAACACACCATTTCGCATCAGTTCCATCAGGCCAGCCCGGATATCGAACAATGGATGCACCTGGCGGCCTCGGTGCTCGCTCATCAATCACAGGGAGCTTCGGTTATCTCGGCTCCGCGGGCGGAGAAGGCACGTTTCCAGCACGTCGAACTGATCGCGACGCAGGGCCGGCAAATATTAATGGTACTGGTGATGGTGGGAGGTGAAGTTTCTCAGCAGCTCCTGAACCTGGCCGAACCGGTCGCACAGGACCGACTCAGCCAGACCGCGGCTCATATCAATAGCAGGTTGGCCGGTCATTTTATGGACGAGATTGAGGCTGTATCGAACCAGGCTGATGCCCTCGAACAGGACATCTTAAGGCTTATTAACCAGGACGTTCGCCGTTCGGCGGAGAGCCTCTCAACCACGATCTATACGGATGGGCTGACGAATGTTTTGTCCGAACCTGAATTTGCCGAGTCCGATGAGGCCCGCCGCGCATTGCGGCTTTTCGAAGAACGTTCTACTTTGCAGGACTTGCTCGCACGTACAAGTATCAATAGCACGGTTGGCGGACTACAGGTGCTGATCGGTGAGGATAGCGGCTGGGAGGATCTCCGTCAATATTCGGTAGTGTTGGCACGTTACGGCGTGCCCGGATTTGCTACTGGCACTCTTGGTGTGTTAGGCCCAATGCGCATGTCTTATGCCAGGACGATACCCACCGTCCGTTTTGTGGCGGGACTGTTGAGCGACTTGGTGAACGATAGAATAACCGGCGAACAATAAAACGATATACGATAATCATTTGTCGCCTATCGATCAAGTAGTAAGAAATAGTGAGAGTGAATAAATGTCTGATAAAAAGCACCATAACCATAAAGATGACGAAGTTGATGGCTTGAATGCAAAGGAACCGGAAACTTCAGAGAACAGTGAGACGGTCAATGTCAATACCGACCCGGGCGAACTTGAGTCGTTAAGACAAAAGCTGAATGCAGCCGAGGCCAAGTCGGCGGAGAACCTGGATGGGTGGCAGCGCGCTGTAGCCGAATTTCAAAACTACAAGAAGCGTATGGACCGCGACCGCGAATCAGAAAAAGCATACATGAAAGGCGACCTGATAAAAAAGGTCCTGCCTGTTCTAGACGATCTTGAGCGCGCAATGTTAAACCGTCCCGAACAGGACGCCTGGGTGAACGGTATTGAGCTGGTCACACGCAAGCTTCACACCATATTGGAAGCGGAAGGTCTGGAGCGCATTGAAGCGAAAGGCTCGGCATTCGATCCAAATTTTCATGAAGCGATCTCTTACGAATCTGTGGAGGGTGTGGAGAGCGGGCATATCATCGCCATCGTCCAAAATGGATATATGCTGGGCGACCGGGTTATACGCCCGGCATTGGTGAGAGTGGCGAAATAACTACCAGACGGTAGATTATCGGGCCGTTTAATTTTCAAAGGAGAACTTATTCAAATGGGTAAAATCATTGGTATAGACCTGGGAACGACAAATTCCGTTGCAGCGGTGATGCAGGGCGGCGAACCTGTGGTGATCCCCTCTGCTGAGGGCGAGAGGCTCGTGCCGTCTGTGGTGGCGGTCAATAAAAACCATGAGCGCCTGGTGGGACGGGTGGCGCGCAACCAAGCTATCATTAATGCACAAAACACCATATTCTCGATCAAGCGCTTTATGGGCCGTAAGGCGGATGACCCGGAAGTGGAACGGACGAAGAAGCGCGTTCCTTACGAAGTGGAAGGTGCCGCGAACGGAGATGTTCGAGTAAAGATGGATGGCAAAGATTACAGCGCACCCGAGGTTTCAGCAATGATCCTTTCCAAGATGAAGGCCGACGCCGAAGCTTATCTGGGTGAAACGATCACACAGGCAGTAATTACCGTTCCGGCTTACTTTAACGATGCGCAGCGAAACGCCACAAAAGATGCAGGCAAGATCGCCGGATTGGAAGTGCTGCGGATCATCAACGAACCGACGGCTTCTTCACTTGCTTACGGACTTGACAAAAAAAAGAACGAAGTCATCGCGGTCTACGACTTGGGCGGTGGCACCTTCGATATATCAGTTTTGGATGTAGGTGAAGGCGTCTTCCAGGTGCGATCTACCAGTGGTGATACCTTTCTGGGAGGCGACGACTTTGATCAGCGCATTATGGATTATCTTGCTGATCAATTCCAGAAAGACAACGGTATTGACCTGCGCACTGACCGCCAGTCGCTGCAGCGTTTGAAGGAGGCGGCTGAAAAAGCCAAGATCGAACTTTCAACCACCATGCAGACCGAACTCAACCTGCCATATATCACGGCCGATGCTAGCGGACCGAAGCACCTCGTCACCACACTGACGCGCGCGAAGTTCGAACAACTCACTGCCGACCTTGTGGATCGCACCATCGCACCGCTCAAACAGGCTCTGAGCGATGCGAACCTTACTGCTGGTGATATCAACGAAGTTGTCATGGTGGGTGGTATGACACGTATGCCGGCTGTACAGGACCGTGTACGCGCCTTCTTTGGCAAGGAGCCGCATAAAGGTGTCAACCCGGACGAGGTCGTAGCAATAGGTGCTGCGATCCAGGCTGGCGTACTGGGCGGAGAGGTGAAGGATATTCTGTTGCTCGACGTAACACCTCTGACGCTCTCGATAGAGACAATGGGTTCTGTCGCCACTCCCCAGATCGAACGCAATACAACTATACCCACCCGGCGCAGCCAAACCTTTTCGACCGCTTCAGACAGCCAAACGCAGGTGGAGATCCATATTCTGCAAGGCGAACGGCCAATGGCAGCGGATAATAAGACACTTGGAAAATTCATCCTTGACGGTATCCCACCTGCGCCGCGCGGCGTACCGCAAATCGAAGTAACGTTCGATATTGATGCGAACGGCATCCTCAAAGTAACTGCCAAGGACAAGGCAACGGGACGCACCCAGCATATTACAATAACCGCTTCCTCGGGCCTCTCGGATGCCGAAGTGGAAAAAATGCGTCAGGATGCAGAGACACACGCCGATGAGGACCGCAAACGCAAAGAAATGATAGAAGTACGCAATAACGCCGATAATACTGCGTATGCTGCTGACAAAGCATTGAAAGAATTCGGCGATAAAGTCCCGGCCGATGTTAAATCCGAGGTCGAAACAAAGACTGCCGACTTACGCAGCAAAGCGCAGGGTGAAGATATAGATGCCATCAAGGCCGCGACAGAGGCTCTCGGTCAAGCAATCCAAAAGATTGGCGCAAGCGTATACCAGGAGCCAAATCCTCCGGCCGGTGGTGAGTCGGGTCAACCCGGTCAGCAAGGTCAATCGGGCAAGTCCGGTCCTTCCGATGCAGGACCGGATGTAGTGGATGGGGAAGTGAAAGAATAAGGAAGATGGAGTAGAGAAAAGAGGGTAGAAAATGGGTGATATGGTTGAAACGAACAGCTAGACCCCTATTACCTATTTTCTAATAATCTGGAAATTATGAGTAACCGCGATTTTTACGAAATTCTGGGCGTTGGACGAAACGCTGGCGATGACGAGATCAAAGCCGCCTTCCGAAAATTAGCCCGCCAATATCACCCTGATGTCAATAAAGAGCCGGACGCCGAAGAGAGGTTCAAAGAGATAAACGAGGCATACGGCGTGCTATCGGATGCCGATAAGCGCGCTCGATATGACCGCTTCGGACGTGAAGGGCTTGGTAATACAGGCGGATTCCATGATTACACGGCGGATTTCTCGGATATATTCGATGAACTCTTCAGCCAGTTTGGATTCTCCACTGGCCGTTCGAGAAAGTCACCTCGCCGAGGGCAGGACCTGCAGTACCAGGTCAGCCTAAAATTCGAGGAAGCTGTTTTCGGTGTTGATAAGGATATCCAATTCGAACGCGAGGAAACTTGTTCCCGTTGTAAAGGATCCGGCGCAGAGCCAGGGACTACACCTACGCGTTGTTCGACTTGCGGTGGTCAGGGGCAGGTGCGCCAGGTGAGGCAGACGATCCTGGGACAAATGATGCAAACCATAACCTGTCCGAACTGCGGAGGCCGAGGTGAATTGATCTCCTCACCATGTAAAACCTGCCGTGGTAACGGGCTGGAGCGAAAGACCGTCCATAAGAAAGTTCAAATTCCACCAGGCGTGGATTCGGGAACCCAGATCCGATTGGCTGGCGAAGGAGGGCCTGGGGCTTTGGGCGGGCCGAATGGCAGTTTATTCCTCTTGCTTGACGTACAGCCGCACAAGTTCTTCAAACGTCGTGAAAACGATATTTTATTGAACCTTGATATCAATGTAGCTCAGGCAGTGCTTGGTGCAGAGATCGAAGTGCCGACACTGGATGGGGATGCGAAACTGAAGATACCGAGTGGTACCCAGCCGGGAAAAGTCTTCCATATTAAAGGGAGGGGTGTGCCACATTTACACCATAAGGATCGCCGCGGCGACGAATTGGTGCTTGTCAATGTGGAGATCCCTGCGAAGTTGACGAAGGAACAACGCGAGTTGTTCGAGCAGCTGGCGGCTACGTTAAACGCTGCAGTCAAACCAAGTGAAAAGGGATTTTTAGACTGGCTGAATGAAGCGCTAGGCGGATAAATTACAGAGTACTGCATAATTATTTAAACTAATTTTTTGTTTTTACCCTATAAATAATGAAAAAAAGTTTAGAGATTTATGCAAGGAACAATAAACCCCAAGAAGATATTATTTCTTGGGGTTTTTTATTGCTAAAGATACTAAACAATGGAAAAATGTAATTCAAATCGTAGCAATTACCAGTTACACGATAAGCAGCTGGTTGCTCCACGCCGCCGGTGCGAAATGGCTTCGAATAAAAATCAAAATTGATCGCCGCGAAGGATTTCAAGAATATTTATTTTGGAAGAGCTAAAGAGGAATTCACCGTGAATAATAAAATTTCTTCAGCCTTAATAATGAAATCAATATTTAATCATAAAAAAGTGGGGGATTCTGATTTTTATATATGAAACGGGCACTTTAACTAAATCTAAGGATTAATAGTACTTTTTTCCTAGTTGACAATCAGGGTTGTTTTTCATATACTGTATCTATCTTGGTCTGACCAGCATACCACAGGAATCCTATGAAAATTCAACCGATCGCCCATACTTCCCTTACAGAAAGTGCTGCAGGTAAGCTCTCGGCGTCCATCCTTGATGGCACGTTATTACCGGGGACGCAACTCCCGCCTGAGCGCGAGCTCATGAGCCAGTTGGGGATTAGCCGTTCGACGCTGCGAGAGGCTCTTAAGCGGCTCGAAGAAAATAAACTGATCGAGTCACGCCCTCACGTGGGCTGGTTTGCGCGAAATATTAACGAATCGAACATGGCGCAGGCTAGGGAATTGGCGCGAGGTGCGTATGGCACGGAGCAGTCAGGCGAGCGTTTGGCCGTCAACGAACCACCTACCGGTCCACTGCGCGTGCCGATCGCTTTCGATAAACCGATCCATATACCCAACTTGAAAAAAGACCGCTTTGGCACGTTTGAATTCATTTCCTGGTGGGAGCGCGAGAAAGTAAAAAATGCCAAGGTAATGGTGATCGGAGCCGGCGCGCTGGGCAACGAAGTCATTAAGAACCTGGCTTTGATGGGCATAGGGAACCTGTTCATCGTAGATTTTGACAAGATCGAAGCGGCTAACTTGAGCCGCTCTGTGCTTTTCCGAGAATCTGATAACAACCGTAGCAAGGCCGAGATCGCGGCAGCCCGCGCCAAATCTATCAACCCGGATATTCATGTGCAGTATTTGAATGGGGATGTTACTACCCAAATGGGCCTCGGGATTATCCGCCGCATGGACGTTGTGATCGGGTGTCTCGATAACCGCGAAGCTCGCCTGGCGGTCAACCGTTTCTGCTATTGGGTCAATAAGCCCTGGGTGGACGGAGCAATTCAGGAGCTTCTGGGACTAATGCGCGTCTTTGTTCCGGGGCAGGGCGCTTGTTACGAATGCACTCTCACAGAACAGTCGCTGCGCGATCTTTCGGCGCGGTATTCCTGCCCGTTGCTTGCCCGCCAGAATATCCTGCTGGGTAAGGTGCCGACCACCCCCACCATTGCATCGATCATTGGCGGTATGCAGTCACAGGAAGCTCTGAAGTTGATCAACGGTTTACCGGTGGAAGCAGGCAAAGTCGTCCACTATAACGGGTTGGTCAATGAGATGCATACTACGGCCTACTCGCCGCGAGATGACTGCGAAAGCCATTGGACATATGGCGATATTACCGAACTACCCGCCCGTTCCGAACGTACCACATTGGCGGACTTGCTGCGAATTGCACGTGCGGACCTCGGGCCGGATGCCATGATCGAGCTCGACCAGGAACTGATCACACAGCTCGAATGCCCGAACTGCCATACGGTCGAACAGGTGCTGAAACCTTTGAGCGAGGTCACTTTCGAAGCTGGTCATTGCCCGACGTGCGGAGAGCTGCGCGAATCCACACTCACTCATATCATTTCGGGCGAAGAGAATTTCCTGCACCGGACGCTGTTTAGCGTGGGGATCCCCTCCCTGCATATCGTGCGCGCACATAATGGCGTGCAATATCGTTTTTATGAATTGACAGGCGACCTGCAGG
>CAZPCR010000067.1:0-10381 GCA_964585035.1 uncultured Anaerolineaceae bacterium | reverse complement strand
GGGGTAAAAGCATCAATCCAATTTAATTGTTCAAGATACATATTACCGGCCAGCCGCAGAGAAAGGGCTGCGAGGATCACCAGGATGGCCACGACACCGGTCACGAAGCTAAGAGGCCTTTGTATCATCAGGTTGGGAAAATATGTCGAAAGATGCCGTTCGTTGTTCATTATTTATTCTCGCTTTCTACCGATAAGATCAAGTTGAATTTTAAACCAGAAAGATGTATGTCTCATTAGAATTATTAACGACATATTTGGCTGGATATTCCACCCTTGAGTTTGGTTGTGATAGACTCCGGTTATGTCTAAGTTTTTCGAATCCCATCAGGATAACCTTCTGATCAGTACCGATCCGGGCCTGTTCAACGTGGATGCCATTTGCGATTTTCTCTCTCGAGCTTATTGGGCCCAAAACCGTCCCCGCGCGATCATAGAACTCTCTCTGCAACATTCCCTGGTCTTTGGTATCTACGACGGCGGCCGCCAGGTTGGGTTGGCTCGCATCGTCACAGATTACGTCACGTTCGCGTGGCTCTGTGATGTTTTTGTTCATGAGGATTACCGGGGGAAAGGGGTCGGAAAATGGTTGATCGCCTCGATCATTTCATATCCCGGCCTCCACGACCTGCGGCGCATCGCGCTTGCAACGAGTGACGCTCATGGCCTATACAGCCAGTTTGGTTTTACCCTGATGAAAAACCCGGAGCGCTGGATGGAGCGGTTCAATGCATAGAAGAAATCGGTTTTAGGATAACTAAAAATTTCATCAAGAATAGACGCCACCATATTCGCCCCCAAATTTGCAATGCGTGACGGGTATCTGTCTTTGTTAGCGGGGTCGGGGAAAATAAGCTTTGCATATAAAGTTCCGCCAATAATTTGATTTGGGAAGCAACCGGTAAAAGCAGCCGGTTTCTCAGGCCATCCTTACTTTGGAGCGATTCGAGACGACCGGTGAGGATCACAGTATATTCGCGGATGGTCTGGGTTGAAGAGGAATGACCAGTGATAAATTGAGCATGGGAACATAGACGTTGGAATAAACGCCGGATTACTTCGTTGGGAGAATGGAGGCTCAAGCGGTAACTATCACTTCCGATCCATGCCACAAAAATGAAAATAAGCGCAGTGATAGGCTCCCATGGAAAATAGAAACGGCGGGTAAGAAAAGGGGGTATTTTCTCCCAGGTCTGTTGATCCTGTGTAACGGGTGCAAACTGTGAAGCAGTCTGGTGATTTACGACTCGGAATGGAGCTGGCTGGTTCGCGGTCGGTTCGAATTCAATCCATCCAATCCCGGAAAAGTATATTCCCGTCCAGGCGTGGGCATCGTTTTGCCTGATCACGTACTGCGCAGTGTAGGGATCGTAGGTTCCACTGGCATACCCTGTCACCAGGCGGGCAGGAAGACCAGCGGCGCGTGCCAGCACGGTCATTGCTGTTGCATAATAATTGCAGTAGCCTTTTTTCAAATCGAAGAGGAAGTAATCAGTGGCGTCCCGATCAGGAGGGGGAGCCAGGACCGCCAGGCTGTAAGGGTAAGTACGCAGATAAGTTTCGATGGCCAGAGCCTGGTCATACGGCGTGGCAGAGTTGGCAGTGAGATCGCGCGCCAAGGCGCGCACTCGCTCCGGCACGGTACCAGGCAATGGCAGATACCGTTGGGCTACCCAAGCTGGGTAAACGGTGGGTGCGGCTCGCAGGTTGGCTTCATTCACATTCGGCAATAAAGATTCGACTGTGTAATTGTGTGAAGTATCAGCGCTCTGGGGGGATAATAAACCTCCTACAAGGTCCCCGCCCGACAACGGATCGAAGCCAGCGGCTGCGGGATCTATAAGGGGCTGCGCACGCCATGCAATTTGTGTGGGTGTGTCAGATTGGACAAATGCACCCGTCCAATATAGACCCTCATTTACACCTGGAGGAAAAGTTATCACTTGATGAATGATGCGATATTCGGGTGGAGTGACTTGTATGAGCATCCGATGAGGTCGGATATTTTCATCCATGCTGGATGGATTGATCCAGCCAGAACCGGTATAGATCTGGTAGGTCATCCTGCGCCAATAATAATGTGGTATATCGAGATCGATTGCATGAGGCATTGGGGGGTAATCCCCAGTGCTGATCGTCATTACGACGTCGCTCGACAGGTTCGGCCCGCCCGTGATCTGAAGGTTATCCGGCAAACTAACCTGGAAATGTGGACTTGATCCGACAAGGGCTGAGGTGGGACCCACAGGCGATGTTGTTGTAACGCTTTGGCGTTCGCGCATCCGATCGATAATTTCTTTGAGGGAAAAGGTGGATACAATATAAGCCGCCAGCACCAATCCAAAAACAAGATCAAGTGTTGCGATCATCGAATCTTCCCATATTGAATCCGAAAAATCGATACCTTGTTTTTTCCAGGGGGTGACAAGACTTTGGTAGTTTGTGATACCCAACAGGAGGGTAAAAGCGGCTAGGAATAACCATAAGATACCTGACCGCGGGGCTGTGTTGTTGAGGATCAATCCCAGTAAGACCGCGGCCGGGAGGAGACCTTCCAGTGCTGTTCTCTGCCGCCTTATATGCCAACCGGCCCAGGCTGCCACCAGCCAAACGCCGAGACTCCATATAAATGCTTGAGCAGCCGGATCACCCATGGATTTATCTTGTAGGGAGCCTGCTACCCAAAGAATTAGCCGGTGACCGAACACGCTGGCCTGGGAGGCTAATAAACTCCCTGCCGATATCAATCCGGAGAAGTCCAGTGTCGAATGCGTATCTCCTTGAGAAGTCACAATGACCTGGCCTGTGATATTGAGTGTTTCCCGTATCGTTACAAGGAGGGGGGTGCCAATCTCTGCAATTCGGATAAGAAGCATCAACGGCCCGCCGCCGATCAGGATAAACCCTGCCCGTGTGTTTTTGATATTTACAGATGCCAGGACAAATGCGAGTAGCCCGGCAAGGATTGTCACTGGTAGCAGCAGGCTCGAAGTTGCATCGCGTACGATCTTCCCAAGAGAAATTGGCAGGCAGGCCAGGGCCGTCAACATAAGCAGGAGTATGCAGTTTTCACGTGTAGAAAACCGCCGGAGCAGGTTTATCATCTCAGGCGTTTCCAGGTCAGATCGTCTGGCGTACGGACAGGTATGGCCTTACCGGTCGGCATAATTCGCCATTCCCACTGACCGCGCGGGCCGGGGCGTATGTCGGGCTGTTTGAAGAGGTCGCGCGTCACGACGTGGAAGGATATATTCGTTTCGCGCAATAACTTATCGAACACTCCGACATTCGCAAGGGTGCTGGACGGCGCGTCGAAAGAAGTTGGATCGATCAAGATAACTGTGGGTGTAAACCCACGCCAGAAAAGACTCGCCAAAGGTTTAAGCCAATCACTTTCCATGGAAGAAGTGATGATGATAAGAGTAGCTTGATGGCCCATTGCCGGTCCCGCATTTTCCAGGAAATTTGCGAGACGGGTTTCACCGGGATTTAGCAATGCAAGAGCGCGTAAGATTTCCCACCGGCGATGTTTACCGGACTCCGGTCGCATCCAGACCGGCTCTTTACCACTTGCCAGCATTCCCACAGAATGGTGAGCAAGCAAGCCGCGTTCCGCAAGCGAGGCAGCCAGAATCACCCCCAACTCTTCCGTCGATTCTGATTCATTTGCGTATGCCTGAACATGCCTGTCGAAATCGAGGATGATCCACCAATCACTGGTTGGGGCTCCTTCTAATGACCGCACATAGGGCTCGTTCAACCGGGCGGTGGTAGGTCAGTGGATCAGCCGCATGCTGTCGCCTGGTGCGTATTGACGGATACCTGCCGCACTGACTGTCTGGTCAGGAGCATTGATACACGGTCGCCCGTCACCTAAATAGCCGCCTTGAGTAACTTCAATAGATGGTAGCGAGATTATAGGCGGCATAACCATCAAAGTCACGGATTCGGGTTGTATGATCTCTACCAGGTATATCCCGAGCGGATCTCCTGTCCGGATAATGGTATGCCCCAGCTTATAAACACCACGGCGCCCACATGATCCGCTCGTATGCCATTCGTTCCAACTTTGACTTCCAACACCAGTGGCACGTGCGATTGAAAAACCCGGTAGGGTGGAACGATCGGTCACCTCCACCCATAAGGCAGGGAAGAAGCCATTGTTAATGAGTATGAACTGTTCTTCCAGTTTATCCCCAACTTGTACCCAGCCAAACCGCATGGCGCGTTCCAGGCGCATGTTCTTTTGGAGCGACAATGCCCATAAATAGCTGATCAGCCAGATACCGCCCAGCAGCACTAGTAACCCTTTCCATACTGGGGAAGGACCGATAATTTGCGCGGCCAGGATTGCAAGGCTTGTCAGCGGGAGCAGTAAAGAGTTGATTCGCAGCCTGGAAATCATGATTCGATTATACGTCGGGCTTGGTCATTTTGCAGTAAGATTAGCACATGCCCGCTCTTATTCTCAAGCCGGGACGCGAAAAATCATTACTGCGCCGCCATCCCTGGATATTTTCCGGCGCAGTCATGCAGGTGGATGAAGATCCCGGTCCAGGTGGAACCTTGGACATTATTTCGTCTAACGGCGATTTCCTGGCCCGCGGTTTTTACAGCCCTCACTCACAAATACGCGCCCGGGTATGGACTTTTGACAATAAACCTATAGACAGGGATTTTTTCAGAAACAGGATCCGGTCGTCCATTGCTGCTCGAAAATCACTCCTTGTTACAGGCCAGACGGATTCGCTCCGGCTCATCCACGCTGAATCCGATTACCTACCCGGCCTGATCGTTGACAGGTATGCTGACACATTGGTCATGCAATGCTTAACCACCGGTGTTGAATTCTGGCGTGAGCCCATTGCCGAGCTATTACTTGAAGAAACTGGGTTGGAGAAACTCTATGAGCGTTCCGATGCCGATGTGCGCGAGCTGGAAGGATTAACTCCGCATTTCGGAGCTCTGCGTGGTACTATTTCCGATCCTCGGATTGGTATACAAGAACAGGGCTTAAAATTTCTCGTCAATATAGCGACAGGCCACAAAACCGGTTTCTACCTGGATCAGCGGAATAACAGGCAGCGCGTCCGCGAGATGGCTCACGGTAGGGAAGTGCTCGATTGTTTCACTTACACTGGAGGATTCACGGTAAATGCATTGGCGGGTGGGGCAAAATCGGTATTGGCAGTGGATTCTTCGTCTGATGCTTTAGCTTTAGCAAACGAGAATGTTGCTCTCAACGGCTTTTCCACCGATCAAACAGACTTTCACGAAGGCGACGTTTTTCAAGTACTGCGCAAACTCCGTGATGGGGCACGTAGCTTCGATATGATCATACTCGACCCGCCAAAATTCGCTACGACGGCTTCCCAAGCAGAAAGGGCCGCTCGTGGGTACAAAGATATTAACCTGCTGGCATTCAAGCTACTGCGTCCCGAGGGGATACTTGTTACGTGTTCCTGTTCAGGCGGTGTGGACGCCGCGCTCTTCCAGAAGATCGTCGCGGGAGCTGCTCTGGACGCTGGTGTAGACGCACAGATCATTGAACACTTGTCACAAGCCGCAGATCACCCGATAGCCTTGACCTTTCCTGAAGGTTTGTATCTGAAAGGTCTGGTTTGCCGTAAAATTACCTGAGGAGACCCTTAAAGGTCCGCTTTGCAACAACGATATTTTAGGCAATTAGTTCTTGCTGAATTTGTATATTGTCTGGTAAGAAGGAACTTTAAGATTTTTAAAATATATTGATTTATCGCAAGACAAGAGTTCAGAGGAGAGTATTATGGAACACTACACTTATATAATTATTGGTGGGGGTATGACTGGCGATGCCGCAGTACGCGGCATACGTGAGCTCGACCCGGCCGGTTCGATTGCCATGATTGGTTACGAAACCGACATGCCCTACGCGCGTCCGCCATTGACCAAGGGTATGTGGAAAGGTCGTCCGTTCGCAAAGGTCTGGCGCGGCACCGACAAATTAAACGTAACCTTTTATCTCGGCCGCGAAGCGACCAAGCTCAACCCAACTGCCAAACGTGTGCGTGACGATCACGGCGACGAATACACCTATGATAAATTATTGATCGCCACGGGCGGTTCCCCCATCCATTTGCCGTTCGGCGACGAGCATATCATTTACTATCGTACGCTTCAGGATTTCGAGCGTCTACGGGCAATAGCGGAACAGAAAGAGCGTTTTCTTGTGATCGGCGGAGGATTTATCGGCTCTGAAATTGCGGCGGCTTTGAAAATGCAGGGCAAAAAGGTCGCGATGGTATTCCCGGATAATTCCATCGGTGAAAAAGTGTACCCGGCGGATCTTTCAAATTATCTAAATGATTTTTATCGCAAGAAACGTGTGGATCTGTACCCTGCCGATGCCGTCATCGGGTTCGAGAAAAATGCCAGCGACCTGGCAGTAACGACCCGCGGCGGCCGCACCTTCGAGGTGGACGGCCTAGTTGGCGGTATTGGCATCCGCCCAAATATCGAACTGGCAAAATTCGCCAGCTTGAAAGTCGAGAACGGCATTGTGGTAGATGATCAATTACGTACGTCTATCCCTGATATTTTTGCGGCAGGCGACGTAGCCATGTTCCCGCATCCAACTTTGGGAAGGCTCTTACGCGTCGAGCATGAAGATAACGCGTTGATGATGGGTAAACAGGCCGGACGGAATATGGCCGGTGCGGGTGAAGCATATAACCATACACCGTACTTTTATTCAGATCTGTTCGAGCTGGGCTATGAGGCTGTGGGTGAGTTGAGCAGTAAACTCGAGACCTTCTCAGACTGGCAGGAGAAGTTCCAAAAAGGTGTGGTCTATTATTTGAAAGATGGTCGCGTGCGCGGTGTTCTGTTATGGAACGTTTGGGAAAAACTGAAAGAAGCGACCGCTTTGATGTCCGAAGCCGGACCGTTCAAACCGGAAGATTTAAAAGGCAGAATAACTTCCGGTTAATTTAAGACCGAATATTTGGAACTTTATCGTGCTTAACCGGGCTGCTGCCTTTGCTGGCTTATGGTCATTTTGAAGGAAGCTAACTTCGATAACCTATCTAAAGGGACATCGCCCAAACAGCAAAACCGATTATCAAAATCCATGGAAGGATGCTGCCAATCCGCCAGAGAAGCGCAGTCCGGTCGGGTTTGCCGGAATTGTGTTCCGGATCTATTTGATTAACCGTACGATCTAGCATCCTATATCCGATTGGGATGAGCAACAGGACTATGGGTCCAAGAACGGCCCGGGGGAATAAATATTCTGCACATATCGAAATCAGAAAAATCGCTGGAGTTATCAATTGGCGCAAGGTAATGTACCAGCTTTGTTCTGCAGTAAAGTTCGGAACCAGGAAACCGTGGCTTACGGCGTAAACCCAGGTTAGGGTCAACAGGACTCCCGCTAAAATAATGTTGAGCGCATAGATAGCCCAATAAAATGTATAGGTGGTGCCTCTTAACGACACCAGACTTATGGCAGCTGTGCTAAAGGGGAGCAGACCGATAAATAATAAAAATAAAAGGTTGTAATTTAACAAAATCCGATCGCTATGGACGATTAAGTCGAAATCGCGATGATGAGCCAGCCAATAGGTACCGGTTACTAAAAAGGTCAAAAGATACCCGAATAAATGCGGACCGATCCATCGGAGGAATGTATTTGGATTCCCGTCGCCTGAATTGAGCAGATCAGGTATTCTCAAATCTAGAACCAGTAGGGTCAATACGGTGGCAAACAAACCATCGCTAAGGCCGATCAGACGCCGCGTTTCTTTTTCACGGTCTATGTTTGTATTTTGTTCGTTTTTTTTCATGATTTCCTTCATTACTCAATGTTTTGTAAAGTATTTCTCAGCTATCTTCTTGATGGTGTTAATTCCACGCAGCGTTGACTGCCTGTTGAGTGTCTTTTCAAGCACGGCATTTGAGAAAGTGGATTCGCTTTGCTTCTTTAAACATAACCAGTAAACCTCGCGTTCATGGACGCGGAAGTTGTCAATATGAGTCCTCAACCCCATGAGTTTTTTCTCTGATTGTTCATCCAGCTTGTCCTTCAGGAAAGCGATATTCAACGCCGTGGCTTTTTCCACAGCCGGTTGCGGGAAGGGCTTATATTTTGCAATCTCGGCTAATTCCATACTCGTCCTGATGAACACCACAACTTCATAGCCCAACTCTTCACGCAAAAGCTTTTCGATCCGCTTTTCGACTACCATCGCATCCCCCGATTTCGTATCAAAAACGATATTGCCACTGGTGATAAATGTTTCAACACTCGATAAGCCGGATGATTCAAA
The DNA here is from genome assembly GCA_964585035.1 of uncultured Anaerolineaceae bacterium. Taxonomy (GTDB): domain Bacteria; phylum Chloroflexota; class Anaerolineae; order Anaerolineales; family Villigracilaceae; genus Fen-1038. Next base: position 2,076 of record CAZPCR010000067.1, on the reverse strand, counting down.
TAGTCCGCGCAGGTGGTCCATTTTAACTGTATGACCACCAACGTTGATCGCTCGCAGAAAAGCTATATACCGTGACATAATTTTATATACAAATTGCTTTTAAGGGATGATCCGGACCAAAATGGGACTCCCTTGAGTATTATGGAAATCCTGAAAATCGAAAATAAACGATATTCTCATCAACAGGCTTAAGGTAATTTAGAATTATTCCTGGGTAAAGGTGCGTTTCTTCGGCAAGCCAACTTCACGGCGTACCCAAATATGAAGTAAAACGGCTGCCCACATTCGGAACGGCTTCCATAAGTTGGCTATTTCGAGAACTTGATTATGATTTGGAAGTTCCGTTAATTTATAAGCCGCTTGTACGGCAAATTGAGTGAGATCATCATTTGTGACTTCATCTACAAGACCTGCACCACGGTGAAGGATTCCCTGAGCGAAGAACGGACCGATTCCTGAAATGGTTCTCAGCCTGGTTAACGCTTCTTCTAGGGAAAGTAACCGTAAGCGGTCACGGTCCAATACTCCATCGAGCGCTGCATCAGCTACACTATGTAAGCGCTGTATTTTCACTTCACTCAATCCCTTGTATTTTGCAAGCGATAGTAATGTCTGCGGGTTGGGAAACGCATGAAAAATTTGGCCGTCGATTTCAATCTTTTCGCCAAATTCATTTGACATCTGTATCATCGCTCTCTGTTTTTGCTTAATTGTAGTGCGGTGGCCGATAATAAAACCCGCCGCCGCTTCATAGGGTGAATGAAATAAGTTTGGACGTAAAAAGTTATATTTGTTTTGCAATTCACCGAGGATCCGATCTCGCTGGCCAACTAGGGGCCAGTCCTCGGCAACAATATCTAATGATACACAAGCTAGAGCTTGTTGTCGGGCTTTTTCAATTACAGAACTGGATCCATAAGTATTGCCGATAATCCGTCCTTCGGCGGTTTGCTGGAGGGTAACAGCGGCGGATCCATTCCAGCCCTCTACTGGGAAGGCCAAGACGATTACTTCCGGTTTGTTATTCAATGTTGGCCAGCCGCCAAAATATCGATTCTGATTGGTCAGATCAAACGGGCCCTTCGGCAGATAATCAAATAACATATCCGTGATTCCTTGTCAATCTCTTAAGGGATAAATCAATTAAATCCTGTATTACAAAAATCTCGGGGGTCTTGAAGGCCTCCGAGATTGGTCATTTTTTTTCATCATCGCTAAGCGATGCAATCGCTCTCAGCAATCCGAAAACCATAACACCCAGCTTAAGCCCTTCTCCGGTTGTAATGGCAGTCGAACCTGGGTCTTTAACCGCGCGGCGGTTGATGAGTATGGCGGCAACCAATCCTGTTGCCGCACCGATGAGAACGCCTAAAAATAAGACTTTGCCTTTGTTATCCATGATAACTATTTCCTTCTTTCCTGAAATCTTACTGCATACGCTTTGAATAACTTCACAAATTCATTGAATGCAAGCTTGGGTTTTCTCACCATCTGTGCAGTACGCTCGATACCCTCTTCGACGCGATGAACTATCTGCTGAGCTTGAAAGGAATAGGGAGGGATTAAGGCTGTTAGGCGCGCCATCAGATAAATCAACGCGATCAGGAGGATGAGAAAGACCAGACCACCGAAAATGACCGGCAGGACCAACCAGATGGTGGATATGGCTGCCCAGCGGTAAACATCACCGTTCCCGCGGAAGGTTGCCATGCTTGTAATTATAATGACCGCAATAAAAACGAGGACGGCAACCAGAATGGGGAGCAGGATTTGCGTCCACATTTGCTTTCGGTGCAGTTGATACGAAGTGTGGTTTATTAAGGAGTGTTGAGGTTTACTCATTGTTTTTATTTTAACATAAATAGGGATACAGCGACGCTGTATCCCTATAATGAACCGACCAAATTCATTCAAGCTTGCAAAGGTTCCGGTGGTCGAGTGGGCTAGCGGTCTGGTTGCTTTCTCGAGCCTTACCTTCGCAAGGATAACGGGACGATTACCTCCGGTTGCGTAAGAACGTTGGGACGTCCAGGTCATCGTTGCCGTAGGTGGCAGGTGGAGTAATGGACTTGGATT
>CAZPCR010000066.1:0-10405 GCA_964585035.1 uncultured Anaerolineaceae bacterium | reverse complement strand
AACGAACATCTCAAATCGACGGAACCCTGCGAATCTCATCAAAACCCGACCAGGGGACAACCATCGTAGTATCAGTCCTTAAAGATCCACTGGTTAAACCCATTAAACGCAGGCGGTGAGCATGAAAAAAATACGTATTATTGTCGTGGACGATGAAAACGTTGTCCGCGAAGGTTTTGTAGCCATCCTCAGGCTTCAGCAGGATATCGAAGTAGTGGGAGAAGCCATGGATGGGATCCAGGCCGTACAACTGGCTAGTAAAGCCAAACCGGATGTTGTCCTTCTGGACCTGGTCATGCCAAAACAGGATGGATTGACAACCATCCCAAAGCTGAAAGAAATCCTACCGGATGGCAAGATATTGGTATTGAGCAGTTTTGCGGAAAGCGATCAGGTCTACCAGGCAGTCAAATCGGGGGCACTGGGTTTCCTGCTCAAGGATGCAACCCGCGTGCAATTATTACAGGCCATTCGCGATGTAGCGAACGGTCACGCCTCCATTCAGCCTTCGATTGCCGTAAAAGTCATACAGGATATCGACCACCCCTCCCAGCTTCTTTATACGGCAGACCCTCTTACGCCACGCGAACTTGAAACCCTGCGCCTTATCGCCAGAGGTATGAGTAATCAGGAAATCGCAGTCGAGCTGCAAGTCCATGAACGGACGGTTGCCAAATATGTCAGCAGCATCCTGGAGAAACTGCAGCTTGCCAACCGCACTCAAGCTGCGCTTTATGCCATACATGAAGGTCTGACAGAACCAAGGGATAAAAGATAGCAATACCTCACAACCCCTACATAAAATGCCCAAAAAAAAAACACCCGCTTTTGTAAGCGGGTGTTTTTTTGATTCATTGAGAAGACAGGCATTAACCGACCGGTCAACCCTTTTGAAGATTGCTTTTGGATCAATAACATCACCTCAACGTGAATGATTTATGGGGCGACTTTTGTATGGTCATTTATGACCGTTAATGCATCCAAATCTGCATACCAACAGAGGCAAAGAATGATGCGGAATAGCACCTATGTGGATTTCCTTCGAAGGGGGGTGTTTATATAATGATGCTTGTTATTGAGACCATCACTTCGAAATCTGGAGCCAAAATTGTTCTTAGGAAAATTCTCCACCACGATAGATCCAAAAAACCGGTTTTCGGTTCCGGCTGCATTCAGAATGCAGCTTGCGGGCGGAGCATTTATGACTCAGGGTTTTGATCGTAATTTGCAGGTCCTCACGGCCAACGCTTTTCAGGAGATCTATCGAAGAGTCACGTCCCTCAATATAGCGGATCCCCTGGCCCGGCTATTACTCCGCTTGATCCTGGGGACGGCAACTGAAATGGGAGTGAATAAAAGCAACCATCTCATAATACCAGAAAATCTAAAAGAATACGCCAATCTACAGGGAAATATTCTGTTGGTCGGCCAGGGTGATTATTTTGAAATCTGGGCTCCCGATCTGTGGGCCCGGCAGGAAACCCAGTTGAGAGATGCAGAGACAAACTCGGCCAGGTTCTCTTTACTCACCGTCGCAACCCGCTCATGAATATCTCGATCAAGGGTATCCAGATTATGAATTCGCATCATTCTCTACAAAACCTCCATTATCAGGACAGGGTGTCGAAATGAAAAAAATCCGCATTCTTGTTGTAGAAGATCAGAACGTTGTACGGGAAGGCATTGTTGCAATCTTATCCTTTCAAAACGATATGGAAGTGGTCGGTCAAGCGGAGGACGGCATCCAGGCTGTAGAGATAGCACGCAAGTCAAAGCCGGATGTGATCCTTTTGGATATGGTCATGCCGAGACAGGACGGGCTGACAACCATCCCCCAATTAAAAGTGAGTAATCCGAACGCACGCATCTTGGTCTTATCAAGCTTCGCCGAGAGCGATCGGGTCTACCAGGCGATCAAAGCCGGGGCGCTTGGTTATATGCTGAAGGATACCACCCGGGTGCAGCTCCTGCAGTCCATCCGCGATGTGGCATCCGGCCAGGCGTCCATCCATCCATCCATCGCCATGAAAGTCATCCACGAATTCGACCATCCTTCCGATGCGCCTCTCACCAACGAATCACTGACACGCAGGGAGTTGGAGGCCCTGCGCTTGATCGCACGCGGCCTGAGCAACCAGGAGATTGCAGCAACTCTGGTAGTCCATGAGCGCACGATTGCAAAATATGTAAGCAGCATATTGAACAAACTGCATGTCTCCAATCGAACGCAAGCCGCTCTCTACGCGATCCGCGAAGGTCTTACGGCTGCGGGAGCCGATTAATGAAATCGTCATTATTTTCAGCATATATTTTCTTGTCGAGAGTTTAATAAATATTAATGACTACCCCATCTTTTTACGATCGAGAGCATCTGTAGAGGAAACAATGAACAACTTCGACTATATCGTAGCAAACGATTTTGACAGGGCCTGGCTGAACTTCGAGCTGGATCTGCCGCTCAAGCCGGGAAAAAACGGTAAACCGAATCAATTTTATATCGACCGCCCCGGCAACCCGATCGCCGAACTCACAGATGCGCTGTTGGCCCCGTTCTATCGACCACCCAAGTTCTTTTTTTCAGGGCACAGAGGCTGCGGCAAGTCCACCGAACTGCTGCATTTATTGGGCAACGCCGAAATTCAAAAAAAATACTGGCCGATCAATTTCAGCATCCGTGAAGAGGCCGATATCGTCGACATTGATTTCCGTGACGTACTGCTGGCCATCGGGGGGCGGTTGTTCAGGGAATACCGCCGCAAAGGCGGTGAACTGCCCGAGCAGCTTCTTAAGGAACTTAACAGCTGGAAGGGAAAAGTCGAAAAGGAAATTTCCACGATCCTGGATGGCCAGATGTCGGAAGTTGAACTGAGTGGTTCGCTCGACGCCTTCTTTGCAAGCGCCGGGATGAAAATGAAACTGGAGCCGTCCACACGCGTGGAGTTACGTCAGGTCGTCGATACCGATATCACCGGCCTGATCCAGATCATCAACCACATCGCAACCGCAATTTACAGCAAGGAACACCGCATCCCTCTGATCCTGATCGACGACATGGACAAACCGGACCTGGAAAAAGCCCGAGCGATCTTCCATAACCGCAGGGAGATCATGATGCAGCCGAACTGCGCCATCGTTTACACCGTTTCGAGCGCATTGTTTTACAGCAAGGAATTCGATTCGATCCGCGACCAGGCCATTTTCCTTCAGAATATATATTTGCATCCACCGATGGACTTGGATACCCATCATGAAGAAGGATACAAGACCCTGCGCGATTTTGTGCATGTCAGGATGGCTGCCAGCTTGATCGAACCGTCTGCTTTGGAAAATGCCATCACATACAGCGGCGGTGTATTCCGTGAGATGGCCCGCATTATGCGGACCGCGATCGGCCGTGCCAGGAGAAGGAAAGCCGCCAGGCTGGAGTGCTCCGACATCGAATGGGCAGCTACCGAAATACGGAATGAGTACCGGCGTATTCTGGACAAGGAAGATATCAAGCTGATCAGGAAAGTAGCCGAGAACAATCGCCTCGAATACAACGACCGTCTTACGCCACTTTTGCAGCTCCTGGCCCTGCTTGAATACCGGGATGGTGAAAACTGGTGCGACGTCCATCCGGTTTTGAGGAAGCTGATCAATGACTAATCCAACCCTCGAAACTACCCAAGAAATGATCTCCTTCGACGAAAGGATAGAAATCCTCGCCAAGGAGTTGGAACTGGCAGTCAAATGGCAGCGGCCCTGCGTGTTGTTCGTGGTCTACAGCTCTGAATTTGTCCGCGCCGACGTGGAAGCTGCACTCGAAAACAGCCTCATCGACCTGGGCCAAAAGACTGTCCATCTCAAGATTAAAAATCGTGAGACCAACGACATCATCCCCTTCCTTAAGGAGTTCACAGAACCGGCCAAGGCGGTTTTCCTCATCGACGGACTGCGCTGGGGAAATGAGGAAGATGCCAACGTATATTCGACCCTTAACCTTCAGAAGGAATTCTTCGTCGAAAGGCAGATCAGGGCGGTATTCTGGCTTACGCAAAATGAGATCGTAAACCTGGCCCATTCCGCCCCCGATTTTTGGGCTTATCGGCATCTTGTGATCGAGTTCGTTGATTCACCGAAGGCAGAACAGGTCCTCCAGCAGGCTCTCGAGTCTGCCTGGCAGGGTACCGGTGAATATGAAGATCAATACGAAGACACTGACGCAAAAATATCGCTGCGTGAATCCCTGTTAACGGATCTGCCCGAGGGCGAAGAAGCCAGCTCTACACGAGCTAACCTCCTTTTGACCATGGGAGTCTTGAACTGGCGTAAAGGCGACTTCGAAAAGGCGGACGAGCAGTTACGCGATGCACTTAAGATCGCCGCCAAGATCGAGGACAACTGGTTCGAAGCGGAATGCTATAACGCCATCGCACTGGTAAAAACAAGCACGGACAGGATCGACGAAGCCATCGATGCTTATAAAGAGGCGATCCACCTGGCTCCCGATCAAATATTTGCCTGGAACAATCTGGGAAACCTTTGCGCAAAGATCAACCGGAACGATGAGGCCATGATCGCCTTCCGAAAGGCGGTTGAGTGCAATCCCAAAGACCCCATCGCCTGGAATGGATTGGCGCTGCTCCACTTCAAAATCGGGTATGTGGACGATGCCATCGAGGCCTATCGCAAAGCGATCCAATACCTGCCTACGTTCGCCCAGCCCTGGAACGGTCTCGGAGACGTTTATGCGAGCATCGGCAGGACTGACGAAGCCATGAAAGCTTACCACCAGGCGATCGAGCTGAACAAGCAGTACATCACTCCCTGGATCCGATTGGGCGTCTTGTTTACAAAACAGGAAAGATATCGCGATGCCCTAAAAGCCTATCAACGAGCCCTGGCTTTGGATCATAAGAACAGCACGCTGTGGAACGAGATGGGGATGATTTACATCAAGTCGGAGGCTTTTGAAGAGGCAGTCGAAGCATTTTCGAAAGCCATCGAGCTTGATCGCGGTTACGGCTGGGCTTACAGCAACCTGGCGTTTGCATATATGCAGTTGGGAAAATACAAAAAGACCGTTTCCCTTCTCATCAGAAGCATTGAACTTCTAAAAGAGGATAACGACAAAGCCGTTTCTTGGAACCGCCTGGGCAGTGTATATCGGTATCTGAATGATTACGATAATGCCATCGCTGCCTATCAGATGGCGGACAGACTTTCACCGGCCGGATCCGCTCCAGAAATTGAGGAAATGACCGGCCTGCAGGAACAATCAGCCACGCCCGACGAAAGCGCCACAGAAAGTCTGGTTGATACGGCATCGCAGGACACGACCGAGGGTGCGTTACAAATTGCAATGGAAGATGAGATAACAGGTTTGGAATCCGGGCCTGATAAGAATAGAACGGATCAAATAATCCTGGAGGCGCCAGCTTGGATTTTCAATCGAGAGGAAAACCAGCAAGTTGTAAATCCGGACGAGAAGGCCCTCAAGGTCGATCTTATTGGTAAAGACCCGCAAGAGACGAAAGGAGCAGAGATGACAGAACCAACGTCTTCAGATGCGTCACAGGTCCAAAATGAAACAGTCGGACAGGATCGGACCGGCATCCGTGAGGAGGTGGAAAATAAAACCAAACGCTTGGAGGCTCTCCAATGGAACGAAAAAGGGAACATCTTCTTCAACCAGGGAGCATTCGACGAAGCGATCCAGGCCTATAACAAGGCCAGCCAGCTCGATCCGTCGTTCGGTATGCCTTACAGCAACCTGGCGTTGACCTATCTCACCCAGGGTCAGACGGCCGAAGCCATTCTTTTATACCAACGCAGCATCGACCTTCTGAGCTCCGACAAGGACCGGGCGCTCTCATGGAACGGATTGGGGAATGCCTATCGATGCATCAACGATTACGCCAATGCGGTTGCAGCGTATCAAAAAGCGGCGGAATTGGATCCCGATACTGCCGGCATCCGCGATGGAACGAATGACTTCCAGTCCGCAGCGAGCCCCCGGAACGCCGGAGACTGGGATGACCTTGGAGAATTATTCTTGAAAATGGGGTCCTTTGACGAAGCGGTGAATGCATTCCAAAAAGCGATCGAACTGGAACCGGAAGCCGGTCGGTCGTATGGCAACCTGGCCTACGCCTTTGTTTCCCTGGCCAAATATAAAGAGGCTGTTCCTCTCTATCAAAAAAGCATCGACATGCTTGAAGATAACAAGGATAAAGCCACTGCCTGGAATCGCCTTGGCAATGTCTATCGCAAACTCAACGATTATGACAACGCCATCAAAGCATATCAAAAAGCAGTCGTGCTGGCCGACGAAGGTGTAGACCTGCTAACCCGCACGCGCTTCAGTTTGTTGAGCAATCTAACGGTCAATCAGTAAATTCACTCATCCTTATCCAAACGGAGGTTGATATGAGTAACTATGAGTTTTGGGACGAATTAGGTAAGATTTTCAATGCAGTAGTCGCTTATCAGGAAAAGACAATCGAATTCAACAAACGGTTCATTAACCCCTGGATCCGGTTAGGCAACGTATTTGATAAGCAGGATCGGAACGATGAGGCCATCTGCGCCTACCAGAAAGCCATCGAGCTCGATCCAAATAATGCGCAGAACTGGTATGAGATTGGCAATATCCATTTCCGGATGGAAAAGTATGATGATGCTGTAGATGACTTCAACCACGCCATCGACCTGGACCCCGGGTTCGGCTCGCCCTACAGCAACCTGGCGCTTACCCTCGTCACACAGGGCAAATACGTGCAGGCCATCCCCTTCTATCGCAAGGGCATCGAATTGCTCGATGAGGATAAGGATAGGGCGGTCGCCTGGAACCGCTTGGGCAACCTTTATCGCAAACTCAACGAGTATGAGCTTGCAGTCGAGTCCTTCCAAAAGGCGGATGAGCTCGATCAGGAAAACGCAGGCTTCAGGGATAACCTCGACGACGTTCCCGATGGACCAACTGTAGTTGAAGCAGACGGCGACGGAGAAGAACCCGCAATTCCAGCTGCTCCCAGCCTGAGCGACTTGGTGCCGACAGACGACCAAGCAACTGATGCTGTTTCCAATAACATAGACGAAACCGCCCAGGTTCTAGACGTTTCGGCTGATGCACCAACCCAGCCTGATCAAGCCGTCGCAGATACTACGGATGAAACCCCCGCGGCCCAGGATGTCTCGGCTGAAGCACCAACCCAGCCAGATCAGGCTGTCGCAGATACTACGAATGAAACCGCTCCAGTGCAAGACGTTTCGGCTGAAGCACCAACCCAGGCAGATCAGGCCGTCGCAGATACTGCGGATGAAACCGCCCCGGTGCAAGACGTTTCGGCTGAAGCGCCAATCCAGCCCGATCAAGCTGTCGCAGATACCACGGATGATACTGTCCCGATGCAGGCTGCCGCGGCTGAAGCATCGATCCCGACAGATCAAGCTGTCGCAGATAATACTAATAGCGTAGTTGATTCCTCTGTCGAAGTAGAACCACAGGCAGATCAAACAACAAATGATGCGGTTAGCGAACCGTCCACCCTACCGGTGGCAGAACAGCCGGTTCTGGATAACCCTGTTGAATTAACGGACGATTCAACCGCAGATGCGGTGGCTGCTTCAACGGATGTGGAATCGGTCGGTTCAGATCCTATTGCCGAAGATGTCCCAGCAGCTGTCGCTGAAACTGAAGTTACGGACAAGAGCGACGAGACTGTCACAGTCATCGTGCAAAGCACCATTGAGACATTCACCGAAACCGTGACCGTAACCGATACATCCACCGAGACTTCTGATGCAACTTTGACGGTAGATACAACGGAAAAAGCCGTTGAAGTTCGTGAGCCTGCGGTTGAAAATGTAGTGGTCGATGAGGTTGTGGCCGAAAATACCGAGAGCAGTGGCAACAACCAGATTTCCGATCCCGGACAGGTTGATGGAAGCGCGATGATCGCAGAAGAGACAAGCCCGGAAGCACCTGTCAGCGCGGAAGCAGACACGATCACCCCGGATGCATCCGAAATCCAGGTGGATGTCGTAAATGCTGCTGCAGTGGAAGTTAGCCCGCTCGAAATAGCAGCCGAGGCAATTGTGGAAGCCGCGCTGGATCAAGCGACAGACAGTGTTGCCGAGGCGACAGAACCACCTGCTGTAGACCAGCCCGCCTATGAAGAATATTTGAAAGACAGCAACGACCCGATCCATATTTATCAGACCGAAGCAAGTGACCAGACGCTAGAGGCTGAGAATACACAAGCTTCGCAGGAACCTGTCGCAAAAATCAATAACCAGGGCGAGCTTCAGATCGAAATGGATACCAAGAACGCCCACGTCTGGAACGAGTTGGGGAATGTCTACTTCAACACGGGTGCGTTCGACGATGCAGTCGTTGCGTACAGCAAAGCCATCGAACTGGACCGCTGGTTCGCCTGGCCTTACAGCAACCTGGCTCTGACATACGTCCAGAAGGGCCGTTTTGTGGAAGCGATCCTGCTCTATCAGCGCAGCATCGAATTATTCAAGAGCGATAAAGACAAGGCTGTTTCCTGGAATCGACTGGGTAACGTTTATCGCCGGATCAACGATTACGAGAATGCGATTGCCTCCTATCAACGGGCAGATGAGTTGGACCCTGACAACACGACACTCTCTTTACAATCCCGGTTCAGCTTATTAGGAAACTACGTCATGGAGCCGAAAGCCACTTATGTTTCATAAGCGGAGGATACTATGAGCGAACATGAACTATGGAATGAGCTGGGCAATCTATATTTTATGTCCGGCGCGTACAACCAGGCTGTTTATGCCTATCACCGCTCCATTCAATTAGATGGCAGCTTTGGACGACCATATAGCAACCTGGCACTGACGTATGTACAGCAGGGAAAGTATCAGGAAGCCATCGAGCTTTATCGGAGCAGCATTGAACTGCTGGCCGATAATAAAGAAAAGGCAATTTCATGGAGCCGGTTGGGCAACGTCTACAGGCACTTGAAAGATTATAAAAAGGCTGTAGTTGCTTATCAGCAGGCAGACGAGCTCGATCCGCAGGCGTCGGATGGTCTGCCTCAAAAGATGACAGACGATTCGCTTCTTGATCCTGGGGATCTGCCTCAAAGTATGGCGGATGCTTCTCCGCAGGTATCGATGGAAATGCAACCGCAGCCAGAGGCGGACTCGCAAGACCGCGATGTTGATCGGGACCAGCCTGCGCCTCTTGACCCGGAAGTTCAGCTGATTGAGAGCATCGAATTGACTTCCTCCATAATGGAAGGCGAGATAGACACAAATCCTTCCATTACAGATATTCCTGTCAGCGCATCTTCTCCGCAAGGTATGGAGGACTCGTCGCCCAGCTCACCTGAACCGGTGGCGATTACATTCCCTTCGGTCGGAGAGCGGTGGGCGGAGAGGGATACTGAACCGGGTCCGGATCCTGTAGACGAATCAACGGCATCCTGGGCTCTTGCCAATTTGACACGCTACCAGGAGGACATCTCTGAGTCTCCAGAAACCGGCTCTCTGACCACCTGGGGAGGGTCTGAACATTCTGAGGATGAGGATTGGGACCTTTATCCTCCCCTCGAGCCGGAATCGGACGTTTACCAACCCGACGCCGACGGTAATGACCTTACCAAGTGGACATCCCTACCGGAGGAAGTACCGGATAAAGAACTGGAAGTACTTGAGCTGTTCAATGATTTAAAAAAAGAAATGCTTGAACCAGACGTGAATCATTCTCTCATTAATAGAGATACCGGATCTGCAAACTATCAACATAGTTCACATGACGATGCTCCGCAAAATCTGCCGGACTTTACGGAGCAGAGTTCGACGGTCCGTCCTCTGGCATTGCCGGCCATGAACAATGATCGTTCGCAATCAAAGTTCCATCATATAGAACTGGATTTGGAAGAGCGCCCTTCTGTCGATAACTCATCTCCCAAGATGGTTGACTTCGTCGTGGTAGATGAAACAGGGGAAACAGCCCAGGAAGCCCAGGCGGATGATGTTAATGTCGAGCCAAATAGCCAGCCCAATGTGCGCGATCCGCGGGAGCTGGAGGAAATCGAGGCAGGCATCGCAAAGTTCAAAAGAGCCGTCCAGGTCAACCCTAAAAACGCATATGCGTGGGATGCGTTAGGGACCCTCTACAAATCTGCCGGTCTATATAAGGACGCGATCCTTGCGTACCAACAGGCTACTTCCATCAATCCTCCGAAGGCTTTGTATTTCCATAATTTGGGTTTGGTTTATGCCTGCGAGGGACGTGATGAAGATGCCATTGGCGCTTTCCAAAGAGTGGTCGAAATAGATCCCGATTACAGTTTGGCACATGCCACACTCGGCGGATATTATCGGAAACTAGGATTGGAAGAACTAGCCCAAAAACACATAGGCAAAGCGATGAAAA